>NZ_JBEZED010000011.1:219088-257065 GCF_040648675.1 Micromonospora sp. NPDC049101
CCGCGCCAAGATCTGAGCAACTTCCCCGATGTTGCTGCCTCCGACACGCGCGAGACAGCAACATCCTGATTTTGCGCGGATCTTGACGACGACCACACCGGCCCCGAGACACCGGGAGCGAGGTCCAAGCGCCACCGGCTCACAAGGTCACGCTCGAACCAGGATGTAGGGGCGTCACCGACGCACCGACACCACTAAGTCCTGGACAACACCGTTGCGTTAGGGCTGTAGCCGGCGGGTCAACCCGGGACAGGAAGTGCCCGATCTGGGCCCGGCTTGGCGATCATGGAGTTGTGGTGCCGACTTTGGGCGTTTTACGGGCGTTCTGTTACCCACCACAACTCCATGATCGACGAGGCAGTGCTGGTTGACGAACAGCCGTTCCACCTAACGCAACGGTGTTGACATCCTGGATCTAGCGCGATCTTGCGCTCGGGACGCCCGCGGAGGGGCATGTGCGGCCGTTTCAGGGCAGGCAGGCCTCGACAGGACCCCAGGACCCCTTGATCCACTCGGTTTCACGGAAGTCGCGCCTTCCACCTGGCTCGAACACCGCGTTTTCAAGAAAGCCGAGTGGATCACGCCCCAGCCGCAGCCCGCTGGCACGGCGGGGCGCAGTGGGGCGGGACGGGGCGGGGCACGGCGGAGCGGGGCGGGGCGGGGCACGGCGGAGCGGGGCGGGGCGGGGCACGGCGGAGCGGGGCGGGGCGGGGCACGGCGGAGCGGGGCGGGGCGGGGCACGGCGGGGCGGGGCGGGGCGGGGCGGGGGCGGGGCGCATCGAGGGCGGGGCTAGAGGGTCTGGACGGTGGCGATGCGTTCCTCTAGCTGCTCGATGGTGGCCTGGGCGCTCGGCGGGCCGCCGCAGAGTCGGCGCAACTCGGCATGGATCTTGCCGTGGGGCTGGCCGGTGCGGTGGTGTCGGGCGGCTACGAGGGCGTTCAGTTGGCGCCGGAGCGCCACTCGACGCTGGGCGGCACTCAGAGGTGCGGGTGGCGCCGCGGCGGGCGCAGCGGCCGGCTGAGCGGCCGCGTCGGCCGTACGGCGGCGTTGGGCGGCGAGTTGGGCGGCCTGCCGTTTGGTGAGCAACAGGGACACCTGGTCGGCGGTGAGGAGGCCGGGCAGGCCGAGGTATTCCTCTTCCTCGGGGGTGCCGGCCTGGGCCGCGGTGCCGAACGACGCCCCGTCGAAGATCACCTGGTCCAGTTCGGCGGTGGCGGAGAGCGCGGCGAACCGCTTCTCCAGTTCGCCGCTGGCCTGGTCGTCGCGCTGCGCGCGTTCCAGCAGGTCGTCGTCGAACCCGTCGGCTTCCTTGGGTTTGCCGAGCACGTGGTCCCGCTCGGTCTCCATCTCGCTGGCCAACCCGAGCAGGTGCGGCACGCTGGGCAGGAAGACCGAGGCGGTCTCCCCGGGTCGACGGGCCCGCACGAAGCGGCCGATCGCCTGGGCGAAGTAGAGCGGCGTGCTGGCACTTGTGGCGTAGACCCCGACCGCGAGTCGCGGGATGTCCACCCCCTCGGACACCATCCGCACCGCGACCAGCCACCGTTGGTCGGACGCCGCGAACGTCGCGATCCGGGCGGAGGCGCCCTGGTCGTCGGAGAGCACCACGGTGGCCTTCTCGCCGGTGACCTGTTCGATGAGCCGGGCGTACGAGCGGGCGGTCTGCTGGTCGGTGGCGATGATCAGGCCGCCGGCGTCGGCCATGCCGGCGTTGCGCAGCACGGTGAGTCGGGCGTCGGCGGCCCGCAGCACCTGCGGCATCCAGTCGCCGGCCGGGTCCAGGGCGGTACGCCAGGCCTGGGCCACCAGATCCTGCGTCATCGGCTCGCCGAGTCGGGCGGCCAACTCCTCCCCCGCGTTGGTCCGCCACCGGGTCTCCCCGGAGTACGCCAGGAAGAGCACCGGCCGGACCACGCCGTCGCGCAGCGCGTCGGAGTAGCCGTACACCGAGTCGGCGCGGGAGCGCAGCAGCCCGTCTCCGCCCCGCTCGTAGCTGACGAACGGGATCGGGTTGTCGTCGGAGCGGAACGGCGTCCCGGTGAGCATCAGTCGGCGTACGGCGGGCTCGAAGGCGGCCTTCACCCCGTCACCCCAGGTCCGGGAGTCACCGGCGTGGTGGATCTCGTCGAGGATGACCAGGGTGCGCCGGGTCATGGTGCGCCGCCGGTGCACGTGCGGGGCCATCCCCACCTGCGCGTAGGTGATGACCGCGCCGTGGAAGTCGGCTGCGGAGTGCAGGTCGGCGTTGCGGAAAGCGGCGTCGAGTTGGATGCCCACCCGGGCCGCCGCGTCGGACCACTGGCTCTTCAGGTGCTCGGTCGGGGCGACCACGGTGACCGCCTCGATGGTGCCGTCGGCGAGCAGCTCCGCCGCGATCCGCAGGGCGAAGGTGGTCTTGCCGGCGCCCGGGGTGGCGACCGCGGTGAAGTCGTCGGTACGTCGACGCAGGTATTCCACCAGGGCCTTGCGCTGCCAGGCGCGTAGTGCCGGGAACGTCTCGAGCACCGGCGTCCGGGCTGCCACGCGAAGCTCCTCTCCGACCGCACGATGGCGGACCCCGGGCGAGGGCCACGAATCCCGCCGCCCATGAAAACGCCTCCGCGCAGTAGCTGCCGCGAAGGCCGACTCAGCATAACCAGCGCGAGCCCCACGGCCCAGGCGACGCCACGCCTGTCACATCCGCCACCTCGATCGCGAGGCTCACCAGTCCCGGTCGGTACGTGGATCGGCCCCTTCGGTGCGCGGCGGGCGCAGCGTCGCCACCGGCGCGGACCAGCGGCGGCGCAGTGCGATCAGGCGCAGCCCGAAGACCAGGACGGCGGCGGCGGTGAGCGGCGCGGGGCCGGTCTGCCCGGTGACGTACAGCAGCGCCACGGTGACCGCGCCGGCGAGCGCGGCCAGCGCGTAGATCTCCCGGCGCAGCACGACCGGGATCTCGGCGGTGAGCAGGTCGCGGGCGAGCCCGCCGCCGATCGCGGTGAGCATGCCGATGAGGCAGGCACCGACGGCCGGCACCCGGGCGTCGAGTGCCTTGAGCGTGCCGGTCACCGTGAACAGCGCCAGGCCCGCCGCGTCCAGCACCAGGACCGTGGTGCGCAGCCGGGCCAGTTGTGGGTGCAGCCAGAAGACGGCGAGCGCGGTGATCGCGGCGGTGGCCGCGTACCGCCAGTCGGCGAAGGCCAATGGCGGGACCTCGTCGATGACCAGGTCCCGGAAGATCCCACCGCCGAGAGCGGCCACGAACCCGACGAACGCGACACCGAACAGGTCCAGCCGCTTGGCCACCGCCGCCGAGGCCCCGGACGCGGCGAACACCGCGACGCCGGTCAGGTCGGCGAGCAGCAGGGCGGTGGAGGTGGTCACCGCCGCAGGCTACGTCGCCGGCCGGAGCGCCGGCCGAGGTTCACTCGCGGTACGAGTCGTAGATCTCCTTGCACTTGGGGCAGACCGGCGAACCCGGCTTGGCCGCCTTGGTGACCGGGAACGTCTCGCCGCAGAGCGCGACGACGTAGGTGCCCATGACGGCACTCTCGGCGATCTTCTCCTTGCGGACGTAGTGGAACATCTCGGGACCGGTGTCGGCGTCCTTCAGCTCTGGACGCTCGAGAACCTCTGTGCTCACGTCTGCACCTCCAGCGGTCAAGTTTGGCAGGTCATCACGGCCGGGTCCACCTGAGGCCGGCCGGAGCCCGACCCCGTACGGTGCCCGGGTGACTGACTTTCACCTCAGCTACGGCACCGAGGTCGCCGAAGCCCTGCGCGACGGCCGACCCGTCGTCGCACTGGAGAGCACCATCGTCTCGCACGGCCTTCCCCGCCCGGAGAACCTGCGGGTGGCCAGGGAGATCGAGCGGGCGGTCCGGGACGCCGGAGCCGTTCCCGCGACGATCGGCATGATCGGCGGCAAGCTGGTGGTCGGCCTGGACGACACCCAGCTGACCCGGCTCGCCACCGTCGACGGAGTGACCAAGCTCTCCGTCCGCGACCTCGCGGTGGCGGCGGCGACCGGCGTGGACGGTGCCACCACCGTGGCCGCCACCAGCGCGGTGGCCGCCGCGGCCGGGATCGGGGTGTTCGCCACCGGCGGGTTGGGTGGGGTGCACCGCGAGGCCGCGCACACCTTCGACGAGTCGGCCGACCTGGTCACCCTGGCCCAGACCCCGATCGCGGTGGTCTGCGCCGGCGTCAAGTCGATCCTCGACGTGGGCGCGACGCTGGAGCGCCTGGAGACCCTCGGGGTCGCCGTGCTCGGTTACCGCACCCGCCGGTTCCCCGGCTTCTACCTGACCGACGCCGGCTTCGACCTGGACTGGTCGGTGGACTCGCCGGAGCAGGTCGCCGCCGTGCTCGCCGCCCGGGACGCGCACGCGCTGCACACCGGCGGGCTGCTCGTCGCCAATCCGCTGCCGGTCGACGAGCAACTCGACCCGGAGCTGCACGACCGGACGCTCGCCGCCGGTCTGGCCCTGCTGGAGCGCGACGAGATCACCGGGAAGGCCGTCACCCCGTACCTGCTGGCGCACTTCCACTCGGCCACCGAGGGCGCGAGCCTCGCCGTCAACGTCCGGATCATCCTGCGCAACGCCGACCTGGCCGCACGGATCGCGGTCGCCGCGGCGGCCCGCACCGCCGCCACGGTATGACCCGACCGGGGCGGGTGATCGTCGTCGGGGACGTGATCACCGACGTGGTCGCCGTGCTGTCCGGCCCGCTCGCGGTGGGCTCGGACGCGGCGGCCGAGATCAGTATCGGCGGCGGCGGTCAGGCGGCCAACACCGCGGCCTGGGTCGCCGCGCAGCGGGTGGACGTCACACTCGTCGGCGCCGTCGGCGCCGACGACGCGGGGCGGGACCGGGTCGCCGAGTTGGCGCGGGCGGGTGTCGACTGCGCGGTCGAGCGGGTCGAGGACGCGCCGACCGGCACGGTCATCGTGGTGGCCACCGACGGCGAGCGCACCATGGTCAGCCAACGGGGCGCGAACCTGCGGCTGAGCGCCGCGCACGTCGAGCGGGCCCTCGCGGCGGTGCCCGACGCCGGGCATCTGCACCTGTCCGCGTACACCCTGTTGGACGCCGAGTCGCGCGATGCCGGGCTGCGGGCGTTGGCCGCCGCCCGCGAGCGCGGGCTCACCACAAGCGTCGACGCGGCCTCCGCGGCGCCGCTGCGGCGCGTCGGTGCGGCGGCGTTCCTGAGTTGGGTACGCGATGTCGACCTGCTGTTGGTCAACGCGGACGAGGCCACGGTGCTGGCCGGCGGGCTGGACCCGGCGGCGCAGGGGCGGGCGTTGTCGGCGACGGCGCGGCGGGTCGTGGTCAAGCGCGGCGCGGCCGGCGCGGTCTGGGTCGACCGCGGCGCGGCGGTCTGGGTGGCTCCGGCCCGGCGGGTGGCGGTGGCGGACGTGACGGGGGCGGGCGACGCCTTCGCGGCCGGCCTGCTGACCGCCTGGCTCGCCGGTGCCACCCCGACCGTGGCGCTGAACCGCGCCACCGACCTGGGGGCGCTGGCCGTCTCCACCATCGGCGCGCGGCCACGGCCGTAGTCGTCGGCGCGCGGCCTCGGCCGTGCGGCAGCGGCGCGCGGCCTCGGCCGTGACCGGTCGAGCCCTGACCTGCTCTCGAGTCAGGGCTCGACGTCGATGACCTTGTGTGTGCGTTCCTCGGCGGTGAGGCTCATCGGCGGGGTGTCGTCCTGTTGGCGGGGGTGGAACCGGTTGGCCAGCCGGTGCTCTTCCTTCGGCGGCCGGTCGTTGGCCAGCAGCACGGCCAGCCAGGGGATGAGCACCATGCCGAGGCCGCACAGCGGCAGCCAGAGCCAGAGCAGTGGGGCGTTCGCACCGACCAGGATCGCGCCGACGATGATGCACAACACCCGGATGCCCATCATCAGGACATAACGGCGCTGGCGGCTGTTGAGCTGATCATCCTGGCTGCGCGAGGCGTCGGTGATCAGAATCGGCTGGTACGCCTGACGCTTCACCATGGACCTCCTCGAGGGGATACGCCTCATCCTGTCACCGCAGGGCCTTGATCAGCGAAATTCGACTCACCACGATGCGTGTTACGTGCGTGGTACGCTCCCCGATGTGGGCAGCAGGTTCAGCTTCACCGACGAGGCGTTGGCCAACCTGAGGGTCTACGACGTCACACCCGGGGAAGTCTGGGAGGCGCTGCACAGCGCCCGCCGGGTCATCCGCCACCTGGGCGACGACGTCATGGTGGTCTACGCCGCCGCCCGTCGGGGTCGCCGACTGGCGGTGCTGCTCGCCGAGGCCGATGGCACCGACAACGACTGGGACATCCTCTCCGCCCGCGAGTTGAGCGACGTCGAGTCCAAGCGCTACGACGAGGCCGTGCGAAGAGATCGCCGATGAGGAGGCCGTGACGATGCACCGTAACGACGCGACCAAACAGTTCCACAGCGGCGACGACCGGATCGCCGAGTTGATCGACGAGAGCCCGGCGGTGGATCTGCCCACCCCCGACACCGACGTGCCGATGGTGAGCCGATCAGTCCGGCTGCCCTTGGAGACCTACGAGCGGGTGCGGGCGGCCGCCGACGCCCGGGGCATCGGTGTCACCACGCTGATGCGCCAGTGGATCGAGGCCGGCCTGGCCGACCTGGACGACTCCGCGACCGTCTCGCTCGCCGACGTCCGGCGCGCGCTGGCCTCGCTGGCACACCCGACCGCCGCCTGAGCGCGCGGGTCAGCCGCCGCCGGTCTTCGCCCTGGCCGCCGCCTTCATCTGCTGCTTGAACTCCCGCACCCGGCTCAGCGAATCTGCGTCCGTGACGTCGGCCACCGACCGGTACGCGCCCGGGTCGCCGTAGTCTCCGGCTGCCGTGCGCCAGTCCTGCGGGGTCACCCCGAAGCGCTTACCGAGCAGGGCCACGAAGATCTGCGCCTTCTGCTTGCCGAAGCCGGGCAGCTCGGCGACCCGGCGCAGCAGCTCCGGCCCGTCGGCGACCCCGGACCAGAGCAGCGCCGCGTCACCGTCGTAGCGCTCCACGAGCACCTGGCAGACCTCCTGCACCCGGGCCGCCATCGCCTTCGGAAACCGGTGCAGCGCGGGCGGCTGGGCGAAGAGCGCGACCAGGGCCTCCGGGTCGTACCCGGCCAACTCCGCCGCGTCCAGGTCGTGGCCGAGCCGCCGCACCAGCACGTACGGCGAGGAGAACGCCTTCTCCATCGGGATCTGTTGGTCCAGGACCATGCCGAGGAGCAGGGCCAGTGGGCTGCGCTCCAGCAGCCGGTTGGCCTCCGGATCGATCGGCAGCACGAGCGTCATGTGGACATCCTGCCTGGTGCACCGAGGTGGGCGGACACCGACGCTCCGTTCGGTGCGGACAGGTGGCGCCGGTCTGCCACGCTCGACGTCATGCTTCGGACCGCCCCGCCCGGATCCCCGTACCACCGGCTCGGCCGCACCGACCGCCACCGCGTGTGGAAACCCATCGTCGGCACCCTCGTACTGCTTGCCTCGGCATTGCTGGTCGTCACCCTCCTCTTCAGCGTCGCCGCCGTCGTGGGCGAGCTCACCAACCGCCCGTACGACGCCGACGGGTTCCCCACCTTCGGCCCGATTCCGGACGCCGCGCTGCTGCTCGCCTCGCTGGCGCTGCTGCTCCCACTGGTGCTGGGCACCGCCTGGCTCGTGCAGCGCCGGCCCGCCGGCACGGTCTCCTCGGTGCTCGGCCGGCTGCGGTGGGGGTGGCTCGGCCGTTGCCTGCTGATCGCCACACCGCTGATCATCGTCATGCTGTTCGGGGCGGACCTCCTGCTCGGGCTGACCGACGAGAGCTCGGTCCTCGACCCGGCAGCCACCTGGGTGGGTTGGCCGGAGTTCGCCGCCGGCCTGCTGATGGTTCTGCTGTTGGTGCCGTTCCAGGCCGCCGCGGAGGAGTACGCCTTCCGGGGCTGGCTGTTGCAGGCCGTCGGCGCGTACCTGCGCACACCCTGGCCCGCGATCACCCTCCAGGCGGTGCTCTTCGCCGCCGCGCACGGCTGGGGCACGGTCTGGGGCTTCCTGGACCTGGCCTTCATGGGAGCGCTCATGGGCTGGCTGGCGATCCGCACCGGCGGGCTCGAGGCCGCGATCGCGCTGCACGTGGTGAACAACCTGACCGGCTTCACCCTGGCGGCGGCGTTCGGCGAACTCGCCGCCGACGAGACGATGGCCGACTCCCCCTGGCAGCTCGTCCTGGTCGACGTGGTGGTCCTGTCGGCGTACGCCCTGGTCGTCGACCGGTTGGCCGCGCGTCGAGGGTTGGCGACAGTCGTACCGCCGGCGCTGGTCGGGGCGGTGCCCGGCGCGCCGCCGCTCCCGGCCGGCGAGCCCGCACTCCCGACCAGCACGGGCTCGTTCCCGACCGGCGAGCCGTCGCCGCCGAGCGGCACGGAGGTGCGGCTGCCGGCCTCCGGGGTCGAATCTCGCGGGTGGTGACGGCTCGTTCCACGGCGGCAGGCAGGATGTCGGAGTGGACGAACACGACATGCTGCTCTCCCCCGCCGGTGTCGACGCGCTGCGGGCCGCGCTGACCCGGACGGGGTTCACCAGCCGTGGCGTCGCCGAGCGGCTGGGCGCCCAGGCGACCGCCGCGGTCGCCCGCAACGACTACCGGGCGGCGCTGCGCGCCACCGAGGACGGCGACCCGCTGGGCACCCTGATCCGGGTGTTCATCTGCGACCAGACCGAGTCGGAGGCGGCGGTGGCCGCCGCGCTGGCGCCGCTGGGCCTGGCGGAGGCACTGGCCGGCGGGCTGGTCGAGCGGTACGGCAGTGGCCTGCGCGCCGGCGTCGACCTGGAGCCGTACGGCGACGACTGGTGGGTGCTCGCCGACGTGTCGGCCAGTGCCCGGCCGGGCCGACCGTTGCACGCCGAGCACGTGCTCGGCATCGGCGGGGCCACCCAGACCCTGATCGGCGCGACCATGCGCCGGCCCGTCGACACCGCACTGGACCTGGGCACCGGCTCCGGCGTCCAGGCCCTGCACCTGGCCACCCACGCCCGGTCGGTGACCGCCACCGACCTGTCCGAGCGGGCGCTGCGCTTCGCCGCGACCACCGCCGCCCTCAACGGCCAGGACTGGGAGCTGCTGCGCGGTGACCTGGTCGCCCCGGTGGCCGGTCGACGGTTCGACCTGGTGGTGAGCAACCCGCCGTTCGTGGTCGGCCCGGGCACCACCACGCACGTCTACCGCGACTCCGGGCGGGTCGGCGACGCCATCGGCGGCGAGTTGGCCGCCGCCGCCCCAGGGCTGCTCACCGAGAGCGGCACCATGCAGTACCTGGCGAACTGGGTGCACGTCGCCGGTGAGGAGTGGGACGAGCGGGTGGCCGGCTGGTTCGCCGGGACCGGCCTGGACGCCTGGGTGATCCAGCGCGAGGTGGCCGACCCGATGGCGTACGTCGACCTGTGGCTCACCGACGTCGGCGAGACCGCCGACCCGCAGCGGATGGCCGCCTGGCTGGACTGGTTCGACGCACACAAGGTGGAGGGGATCGGCTTCGGCATCGTGTCGCTGCGCCGCGGCGGCCACGCCGACCCGGTGGTCCGCGTGGAGGACCTGCGGCAGCGGGTGCAACCGCCGCTGGGCGACCAGATCGCCGCCTGGTTCGACCGCCAGGACTTCCTGCGGGTACGCGACACCGAAGGGCTGCTCGCCGAGCGCTACCGGGCCGCCGACGGCCTCCAGCTGCGCCAGGAGGCCACCATGGGCGACGAGGGCTGGGCGGTGGACCGGCAGGTTCTCGCGATGCCGCACGGCCTGCGCTGGACCGAGGAGATCGACCCACTGGTGTTGGCGCTGGTCGGTGGTGCCGACGGCCGGCTGCCGCTGCGCGACCAACTCGCCCTGCTCGCCGCGGCCCACGACGTCGAGCCGGACGAGATGGCCGAGGCCGCCGGCCCGATCGTGACGCACCTGGTGGAGCGCGGCTTCATCGAGGCGGTGACCGAGTGACGCGGGCCGGCTTCACGGCGGCTGCCGGCTCCGAGGCGGCTGCCGGCTTCGGGGTGGGTTGCTGATGCGTGCGGTGGTGCAGACCGTCGGGCGGGCCAGCGTGACAGTCGACGGCGAGGTGGTCGGCGCGATCGAGAACGGCCTGCTGGTGCTGCTCGGGGTGACCCACACCGACTCGGCGCAGACCGCTCAGACGATGGCCCGCAAGGTGCACGAGCTGCGCATCCTGGACGACGACCGGTCCGCCGCCGACACCGGCGCGCCGATCCTGGTGGTCAGCCAGTTCACCCTCTACGGCGACGCGCGCAAGGGCCGACGCCCGAGCTGGACCGCCGCCGCCCCCGCCGAGGTCGCCGAACCACTTGTCACCGCGGTAGTCGACGCCCTGCGCCAACGAGGCGCCAAGGTCGAGACGGGCCGCTTCCGCACCCACATGCTCGTGGAGAGCACAAACATAGGCCCCCGCACAATCCTCCTAGACCTCTGACACTGCGACGGCAGTAAGCAGGGGACACCGGCGGTTGCTAACGCCGGGCCGAGATTAGTCGTATAACCAGCAGGCGGCGAAGCAGAGACATGGCGCCAGTAGCGCGGCCGAGGTGAGCAGCAGGACGAGAAGCGTGGCCAGCTCGCTGCGCGCCGCCGGACCGCGTCGACGTCCCGGTCCGCCCACCGCAACAACCGCTGCATCCCGGCCGGCGACACATCCCCGGCCTGCTCAGCCAGGGTCCAGCCGTTCTTCCGCCCCAGACCTGAGACCAGACCGCACAAGTACTGACGCGCACGCCGTCGCGGCTCCGAACGGCGAAATCGAGGCCCGACACGGGCATGCACGTCCGCCACAGGCAGACCAACGAACCCGACCCGAAGACGATTCGCCTACTGCCGTTGCAGTTAAGGCCTGTTTCATAAGTACTGGCCGGGCTGCGTCGGACCGCCCTTATGAAACAGGCCTTAGTTGGCGGTGGCGCCGCAGGCTCGCCACTCGTCACCGGCGCGGACGAGGTATAGCTCGAAAGTTCGGCGCAGACGCTGCTGCTCGGCGCTAACCTCAATGACGACTGAGACGGTGGCGCTGTCCGTAGACTCCGACTGCACCTCTACGTCGACCGCATCGGTGACCAGTTGCAGCCCGAGCGCAGCCTCGCGTCGCGCCACTTCCTCCCGCCACTGGTCCACCACGCCCAATTGTGGACTATCGCAGGTCATCTCACTGGTGGCGGATGGATCATGGTTTGTCAACGCCGCATCGAGATACCAGCGGGCGACGTCTTCAGCGCCCGGACCGGCATCGGCAGCCGGACCGGCATCGGCGCCCGGACCGGCATCGGCAGCCGGACCCGTATCGGTGGTCCGTGTACCTCTCGACCTGTCCCATCCGTCATTGAGCGAATTCAGCAGCACAACGGGCAACGGACAGCAGATCACGATCAGAAGGAAAAACTTGACGACGTCGCTGAAGGGAACGCCAGCGGCGTCACGTCGCCATTCCTCCATGTCGCGCTGTCGCTTGGGATCGAGCACGGTCAGATCCGGATCGGACGGCTTGTACGCATGTACTGATGGTCAGCGTTGCCGTAGATCCTTTCCACCCGTCCCACGTGCAAGCTGGACGGGCCTTGCTGCGCCGAGGCGGATCCGCACGGCTACCAGAAGCGGCCAACTGGTCAGGCCAACGAGCCGCGATGACCGCCGGACGGCCACGGCGGTACAGCCTCATGGCCATACGCCCTTTAGGGCGAGACCTCGGAACTGGCGGCCCGCCTCGACTCCTGACGGCATGACCCTCCAGGCGGCAGCCAGCGCGGTCAGCCGTGCTGATCGTGACGACGACGGGTAAGCGCGAGTCGGGTGGTCAGCCGTACGCCCGGATGATGTGGCCGGTGTCGTCACCCTCGACGCAGCGCAGGTAGTGGCCGACGAGTTCGTCCATCGGCACCGGACGCATGCCGGGGAAGTCTTCGGCGAAGGCGTCGCGGGAGTCCCCGATCATCGTGGGGCTGACCACGTTGATCCGCATACCCCGCGGTAGCTCGATCGCGGCCGACAGGCCGAAGCTGTGCAGGGCGCCGCTGATGACGCCGCCACCGGTGACGTGCGGCCATGCGTGGTCGGCGAAGATACCGGAGGTCAGGGTGAAGGAGGCACCGTCGGCGCAGTGGTGCTGGCCGGTGAGAACCAGATCTGCCTGCCCGAAGAACTTGGCTCGCATGTTTTCGAACAGCGCGTCGGAGGTCAGCGTCGTGAACTCGTCGAGCGCGCCGTGCGCTGCGATGCACACCACGCTGTCGACCGCCCCGACCTCGCGGTACATGGCCTCGATTGTCGAGTGCGAGGTCAGGTCGACGTGGATGTCACCTGAGGTGCGTCCGGCCACGACAACGTGGTGGCCGCGCGATCGCAACGCGGGCACCAAACGTTCTCCGATGGTGCCGGCGCCGCCGACGACGACGATCCTCACCGTGCTTTCTCCGTCCGGGACAGGGTTCCTGGCGCGATGTGTCGTTCGAGGCCCGCTGCCAACAAGGTGAGCGCGTCGGCGTCAGATGCGCCGGGACGCGCGTAGAACAGGCCGATCTGCTGGTCGCCGTCAGGCAGGCTGACCGTCTCGTTCGCCAGACTAACTCGCCCGACGACAGGATGGTCGAGTTCTCGCAGGTAGTACGAGCATGTTCAGACAGGGCGCCGCACCCACATTCACGCGAACCCCGCCCCGCCCCCACCCCACCCGCCCCCACCCCACCCCACCCCACCCGCCCTGGTTGATCATGAGGTTATTGCTCGCCACCTCGGCGTGTCGTGGCAATAACCTCATGATCAACGCGTTGGGTGGGGGGTGGGTGGGGGTGGGGGTGGGTTAGGAGAAGAGGCCTCGGCGGGTTAGGGACTGGCGGAGCCAGTTGTCCAGTTCGGCGGTCCAGTCGGTGCGGTCGGCGGTGGCGTGGTCGACGGTGAACCGGCCGAAGGCGTCCCGGCCCTCGCTGAAGACGCCACCGCGCTTGTCGACCTCCAGCACGACCTGCATCTGCTGGGCGTCGGCGATGAAGGTGACCTCCAACTGGTTGATCGAGCGGGCGTACTGCGGGGCCGGAGCGAACTCGATCTCCTGATAGAACGGCAACGTCTGCCGTACGCCGTAGATGTGACCACGCTCCACATCGGCGCGTGCGAAGCGGAAGCCCAGTCGCAGCAACGCGTCCAGCAGTCGCTCCTGCGCGGGCAGCGGGTGCACCGACACCGCGTCCAGGTCGCCCTTGTCGACGGCGCGGGCAACCTCCAGCTCGGTACGCAGACCCATCGTCATGCCGTGCAGGTGCTGCCCGTACAGGTCGGTGATCGGTGTTTCCCACGGCACGTCGAAGCGGAACGGGATGTCGTGGCGCTGCCCCGGCTCCAGCCGGAACGGGCCGGTGATCCGCTGGCGGCGGAACTCCTGGGTGGTCTCGTGGTCGCTGTCGCCGCTCTCGACCTCGACTCGGGTGACGAGGCCGAGGGTCACATGGTCGATGTCGACCTGGTGGTCACCGCCGAGCACCTGGATGCGGCCCTCCAACTGCCCGCCCGGGCGGCAGTTCGGGTTGGCCAGCACCGTCTCGACCGACGGGCCGCCGACCCCCATCGCCTTCATGAGCCGCTTGAAGACCACACCGTCCTCCATCTTTCGTCGTCGTCGAGCCGAGGTGGCCGACCGTCCGCAAGGTAGCCGTGCCGGGCAACCCCACCGCGGGACGACACTCCGTACCAACGATCGCGCCCATTTCCTGTCGGGTGCCCGATCGCCTCACTCCCGTTTTACGCCCTGCCCGCCAAGCTGTGTTTCACACCGGCGCCACTGGGCCGGAGACACGGCACAGACGTGGAAACGGGGAGACAGAGATGGTCCTGCAGATGATGGAACACCGGGCGCGACTGGCCACCACGACCGACACCGACGGGACCTCCGAGGTCCTCGCCGACCTGGACGCCACCGACGAGCGTGGCATCTCGACCGACCTGGTCCGGGCGTATCTCAACGGGATCGGCCGGACGAAGTTGCTGACCGCCGCGCAGGAGGTCGATCTGGCCCGCCGGATCGAGGCCGGCCTGTTCGCGGACGAGAAGCTGGCCACCTGCACCCCGGTCTCCGAGGAGCTGCGGGCCGACCTGGAGATCGTCGTCGCGGAGGGCCGGGCGGCCAAGGACCATCTGTTGGAGGCGAACCTGCGGCTGGTGGTCAGCATCGCCAAGCGCTACACCGGGCGCGGCATGGCGTTCCTCGACCTGATCCAGGAGGGCAACCTCGGTCTGATCCGCGCGGTGGAGAAGTTCGACTACGCCAAGGGTTACAAGTTCTCCACGTACGCGACCTGGTGGATCCGGCAGGCGATCACCCGGGCGATGGCCGACCAGGCGCGCACCATCCGCATTCCGGTGCACATGGTCGAGCAGGTCAACCGGATGGTGCGGGCCCGTCGGGAGTTGGCGGTGACGCTGGGCCGCGAGCCGACGGTCGCCGAGGTCGCCCGCGCCCTGGAGATCCCCGAGATCCAGGTCATCGAGCTGATCTCCTACGACCGGGAGCCGGTCAGCCTGGACCAGGCCGTCGGCGACGACGGCGAGAGCGCGCTCGGCGACTTCGTGGCCTCGGTGGACCCGCGCACCGAACCGGGCGACTCCGCCGCCCAGGGCGAGCTGCGCAACGAGGTCAGCATCGTGCTGGCCACCCTGTCCCAGCGGGAGCAGGCGGTCATCCGGCTCCGGTTCGGTCTGGACGACGGCCGGCAGCGCACGTTGGATGAGGTCGGGCGCGAGTTCGGCCTGTCCCGGGAGCGGATCCGGCAGATCGAGAAGGTGACGCTGCTGAAGCTGCGCGCCCCGGAACGCGCGCAGCGCCTGGAGGCGTACGCCTGCTGACGCCCACGCTCGTGGAAGGCCCTGGCGGTTCGCCGGGGCCTTCCACGCTGTCCGGGTGCTTGACCGGCGCCACCCGTCCACGGTAAAACCACATGGTTATAAAACCAGGAGGTTATACGTGGGGGACACCGAGCTGCTGGACGCGACCTTCGCGGCGCTGGCCGACCCGACCCGGCGGGCCATCCTCGCCCGGCTCGCGGCCGGGGAGGCGACCGTGACGGAGCTGGCAGAGCCATTCGCGATGAGCCAGCCGGCCATCTCCAAGCACCTCCGGGTGCTGGAACGCGCCGGCCTCGTCAGCCGGCGGCGGGACGCCCAGCGACGACCCTGCCGGTTGGAGGCCCGCCCGCTGCGGGAGGCGACGGCCTGGCTCGCCGACTACCGCGACTACTGGGCGGAAAGCTATCAGCGCCTCGACGCGCTGCTCGACGAACTCCGGGCCGTCGACCAGACCGACGCCGACCGCCGACGCTCCCGACCGGACGGGCCGCGCGGGTGAGCGGCGCCGACGACCCGCTCGTCGTCCACACCCCGGGTGCTCGGAAGATCGTGATGAGCCGGCTGTTCGAGGCACCGGCGCGGCTGGTGTTCGCCGCCTTCACCCAACCCGAGCTGCTCGTCCGGTGGTACGGCGCGCGCGGCTGGAGCCTGGTGGAGTGCGACGTCGACCTGCGGGTCGGCGGCCGGTGGCGGTTCGTGTCGCAGGGCCCGGAGGGCGCCCGGATGGTCCAGGCTGGGGTCTACCGGCACATCGAGCCAGCGCGCTGGCTGGTCTGCACCGAGCTCTTCGAGGACCAGTCCTACCCGGGCGAGACGCTGGTCAGCCACGAGTTCACCGAACTGGCCGGCCGGACGACAGTCACCACCACGTTGCGCTACGCCACCGCCCAGGGGCGGGACACCGTGCTGCGCTACCCGATGACCCGGGGGGTCGGGCAGAGCTTCACCCGGCTCGCCGACCTGCTGCGTTCGCCAATGACGACACGAGGAGAGCAACAGTGAACTGGACCCTGGAAGTGGTGATCGTTCCGGTCTCCGATGTGGAGCGGGCGAAAAAGTTCTACGCCGACCAGCTCGGCTTCACCGTCGATCACGACACGGTGATCAGCGACGACGCGCGGATCGTGCAGCTGACCCCGCCCGGCTCCGGTTGCTCGATCGTGATCGGCAAGGGCGTCGTCCCGGAGATGCCGCCGGGCTCGCTCCGGGGCCTGCAACTGGTGGTGCCCGACCTGAAGCGGGCCCACGCCGAGCTGGTCGAGCGGGGTGTGGAGGTCAGTGAGATCCAGGTGGTGGGACAGAACCCGCGGCCGGTGCCGGACCCACTCGACAACGTCGGCTTCGTCTTCTTCGCCGACCCGGACGGCAACACCTGGGGCGTCCAACAGATCTCCAGCCGGCCCTGACCAGGCACCGTCAGAGGCGGCGGGGGCCAGTGTCCGGGCGGGCGGCCTCGCCGCCCGCCCGGACCTGCGCATGCAGGACCGCGATGCCGTCCGGACGGGCGAGCACCGGGTTCAGGGTCAGCGACCGCACGCGGGGCTGCTCGTCGGCAAGCCGCCCCACCCGCAGCAACAGGTCGGCCAGGGCGGTCCGGTCGACCGGCGCGGCACCCCGGTGCCCGCGCAGCAGCGGCGCCGCCCTGGGCTCGTCGACCAACTCGGCCGCGTCGGTGTCGGTCAGCGGCACCGCCCGCCAGGCCCGGTCGCCGAGCAGCTCGGTGGCGACCCCGCCGAGACCGAAGCCGACCACCGGCCCGAACGCCGGATCCTCCACCAGCTCCACCACACACGCCACCCCGGGCGCGACCATCGGCTGGACCAGCGCGTCCGCGCCGAAGGCCGCCGCCACCTCGGTGTACGCCCGACGGAGGGTCGGCTCGTCGGGCAGGTCGAGCCGGACCGCGCCGAGGTCGAGCCGGTGCCGCAGCCCCGGAGCGGCGGCCTTGAGCGCCACCGGATAGCCCAGCAGCGCCGCCGCGTCGACCGCCGAGTCCGCCGAGTCGACGGGCAGCGACGCCACCACGTCGATCCCGTACGCGGCCAGCAGCGCCCCCGCGTCGGTGGCCTCGGTGCGGAACGCGGCAGACGCGGCGACCCGGTCGACGCCCGGCACCTCGGGTGCTACCCCGGGTGGGCGGCGGAGCCACTGCGCGTACCGGTGCACCCGGGCGAGGGCCCGGACCGCCTCCTCCACCCCGGCGTACGCGGGCACCCCCGGCGGCAGCCGCCCGACCAGGAACGTCGCCACCGTCGGTTTGCCCAGCGCGAGGGCCGCCGGAAGCGCGGCTGTCACGGCGGCGTCCACCTCGGTCAGTTGGCCCGGCAGCGGCGGAGCGAAGACCACCACCAGGGCATCCACCCGCTCGTCGCCGGCCGTCTGTTCGAGAGCGGCGGCGAACTCGGCCGCACCGGCGCTCGGCCCGACGTCGCGGGGATAGCCCTCGGCCACGGTGAGGCCCTGCCCCACGCAGGCGGTGGCGGCCAGCCCGGTGAGGGCCGACGAGTTGCCCACCACACCGACCCGGCCACCGGCCGGCAACGGCTGGTTGGCCAGCAGCACACCCACGTCGAGCAACTCCGGCACGGTGTCCACCCGGATCACCCCGGACTGGGCGAAGAGCGCCGCCACCGCCACCTCGTCCGGACCGGCGGTGTCACCCACCCCGACCGGGCGGGCCGGCGAGGCGAGCGCGACGACAGGTTTGGCGCGACCGATCCGCCGGGCCAGCCGGGCGAACTTGCGCGGGTTACCGAACGTCTCCAGGTACAACATGATCACGTCGGTGCCCGGGTCGTCCTGCCAGTATTGCAGCAGGTCGTTGCCGGAGACGTCGGCCCGGTTGCCGGCCGAGACGAAACTGGACAGGCCGAGGCCACGCCGGTCCGCCTCGGCGAGCAGCGCCACCCCGAACGCACCGGACTGACTGAAGATGCCGACCCGGCCGGCCGGCGGCAGGGCCGGGGCGAGGGTGGCGTTGAGGCGTACCGTCGGGTCGGTGTTGGCCACGCCCAGGCAGTTCGGGCCGACGACCCGCATGCCGGCGGCGTGCGCCGCGCGGACCAGCGCCCGCTGCGTGGCCGCGCCCTCGGCGCCGGCCTCGGCGAAGCCGGCCGAGATGACCACCAGACCGTGCACCCCGGCGGCCGCGGCGTCGGCGACCACCGCGGTCGCCGCCTCCGGGGGGACCGCCACCACCGCCAGGTCCAGTGGCGTCCCGGCGTCGACCGCCGAGGGGTACGCGGGCAGGCCCGCCACCGTCGACGCGCTCGGATGCACCGGCACGACCGCCCCGGTGAAACCGCCGTCGCGGAGGTGCCCGAGCACCGCCGCGCCGACGCCCTGGCCGGTGGCGCTGGCACCGTAGACGACGATGCCGCGTGGGGCGAGCAGCCGGGCGATCGAACGGGCCTCGGTGCGGTGCTCGCGCCCGCGCTGCACCTCCAGCGTGGCCTCGGTGGGCGCGATCGGGAAGCTCAGGTGCACCACGCCGTCGGCGTACTCGCGCTGGACCTGGTAACCGAAGTCGGCGAAGACCCGCAGCATCGTCCCGTTGACCGGGAGCACCTCGGCGACGAAACTCATGATGTCGTTACGGCGGGCGGTGTCGGCCAAGTGCTCCATCAGCACCGAACCAATGCCCCGGCCCTGGTAGGCGTCCTCCACCACGAAGGCCACCTCGGCGTCCGGCGCCTGCGGGCCGAGCCGCTCGTAGCGGCCGACCGCGACGATCCGATCGGCGGCGAGCACCACGAACGCCTCCCGGTCGTGGTGGTCGACGGTGACGAACCGGATCAGGTCCCGTTCCGGGATGCGCGGGTACGCGGAGAAATACCGCAGGTAGCGGGTGCGCTCGGAGAACCTGCTGTGCATCGCCACGATGCCCGGCGCGTCGGTCGGCTCGATCTGTCGCAACTGGACGGTGCTGCCGTCGCTGAGCAGCACGTCCACCGGCTGGTCCACTGTCGTCACCGGCGCGTCCCTCCCCCGCCCGGCTCAGTCCCGCGGATCGTGCGGGTCGAGCCCGAGCAGCGGAAAGACCGCCTTGCGGGTCGCCGCGATGGCCCGGTCCACGGCGGTCGGCTCGCCGGTCGGCTGCCACGGCTCGTACGACGGGTCCGCGTCGTCGGTCATCCGCAGCGGCACCTCCCGGCCCAGACGGCGGGAGACGACCAGGTCCCGCCAGCCCGGCGGGGTGAGCGTGGCCGGGTCGACCGGGTCACCGGTGGCCACGGCCAGCAGGTGGGTCCAGGCCCGGGGCACCACCTCGACAAGCGCGTACCCGCCGCCGCCGGTGGCCACCCACCGGCCGTCGCACAGCTCGTCGGCGAGTGCCCGCATGGCCAGGTAGGTGGCCCGCTGCCCGTCCACCGTCAGGTTGAGATCGGCGAGCGGATCCAGGCGGTGCCCGTCGGCGCCGCACTGGGTGACGAGCACCTGCGGCCGGAACGCGCGCAGCACCGACGGCACGATCGCGTGGAACGCCCGCTGCCAACCGATGTCGTCGACACCCGGCGGCAGCGGCATGTTGACCACGCTGCCCTGCGCGCCCGGCCCACCCGTCTCGTCCGGAAAACCGGTGTACGGGAAGAGGGCGAGCGGAGTCTCGTGCAGGCTGACCGTGAGCACCCGGGGGTCGTCCCAGAAGACCTCCTGGACGCCGTCGCCGTGGTGCACGTCGACGTCCACGTACGCGATCCGTTCCGCGCCCAGGTCGAGCAGGCGGGCGATGGCCACCGCGGGGTCGTTGTAGACACAGAACCCGGCGGCGCGGGCGGGCATCGCGTGGTGCAGGCCACCGGCCACGTTCACCGCTCGCCGGGCGTCGCCACGCCAGACCGCCTCGGCGGCGGCCACCGTCGCGCCGGTGATCAGCGCGCTGGCCTCGTGCATCCCGTCGAAGATCGGGTTGTCGGACGTGCCCAGCCCGTACCCGGCGAAGAGCGGGTCACGGGGCGCGGCCCGCACCGCGGCCAGGTAGGCCGGGTGGTGCACCCGGGTGAGCAGGGCGTCGTCGGCGAGCTCCGGCTTGACCAGCCGCACCCCGGGCCGATCCAGGACGCCCAGCTCGCGGGCCAGCGCGACGGTCAGCTCCACCCGGACCGGGTCGAGCGGATGGTCACCCATGTCGTAGGCGAGCAGCGACTCGTCCCACACCACCACCGTGTCGTCGGACATGCGCCCATCGTCGCACGAGGACCGTCACCGACCCACCGCACGCGCTGGTCAGCGCCCAGATGTCGGCCCGGAGGCGATCGGACGCGTCGGGTCGGCCACCCAGTTGCTCCAGGAACCGACGTAGAGCGCGGCGTCCGTGCGGCCGGCCAGGTGCAGCGCGAGCACCGCCTGCGCGGCGGTCACCCCGGAGCCGCAGTACGCCCCGACGGCCCGCGCGCCGGTCACCCCGGCGGCGGCGAACCGCTCACTCAGCGCGTCGGCGGCCAGGAAGCGCCCGTCCGGGCCGACGTACTCGCCGGCGGGCAGGTTCGCCGCTCCCGGCACGTGTCCGGCGACCGGGTCGATCGGCTCGACCTCGCCCCGGTAGCGGGGTGCCGCCCGCACGTCGAGCAACACCGCGTCGTCCGCGGCGGCCAACTCGGCGGCCTGCCCCGCGTCGAGCACCGGAAGATCACCGGGACGTACCTCGACGTCGCCGGGAGTCGGGGCGGGCGCGTCGGTGGAGACGGGTCGGTCGGCGGCGACCCAGGCCGGGTAGCCACCGTGCAGCAGGCGCACCGGTCGGTGCCCCGCCCACCGCAGCGTCCACCAGGCTCGCGCCGCGGCCAGGCCGTCGCCGCCGTCGTACACCACCACGGGGTGACCGGCGCGGACGCCGGCGGCCCGCAGCGCGGCCTGTAGGGCCTCCGGGTCGGGAAGGGGGTGTCGACCGCCGGCCCCCGGCGGCCCGCAGAGCGCGGTGTCCAGGTCGACGAAGACCGCGCCGGGCAGGTGGCCGGCGAGATAGTCGTCGCGACCGGGCGGGCCGACGAGCCGCCAGCGGACGTCGAGCAGGGTGGGCGGATCGGCGTGGTCGAGCTCGGCGGCGAGCCGGTCGACCTCGACCAACGGCTCCTGGGTACCGGACATGACGACCATCCAACACCATTCGTGCCGCCGGCTCACGGCTCGGCGGCGGTCGCTGGCCCTTCCCCGAGGTAGCATCGTGCACCGGAGGGCCGCTGACGTTATGAAGTCTCACGACCTGGTCGATACGACCGAAATGTACCTGCGCACCATCCTCGAGTTGGAAGAGGAAGGGGTGCCACCGCTGCGTGCCCGAATTGCCGAACGGCTGCAGCAGAGTGGCCCGACGGTGAGCCAGACCGTCGCCCGGATGGAGCGCGACGGCCTGCTCACCGTCGAGGGCGACCGGCACCTGACACTCACCGCACAGGGCCGCGGCACTGCCGTGTCGGTGATGCGCAAGCACCGCCTCGCCGAGCTGCTGCTGGTCAACGTCATCGGGATGCCCTACGAGGAGGCCCACGAGGAGGCCTGCCGCTGGGAGCACGTGATGAGCGACGCGGTGGAGAAGCGGGTGTACGACCTGCTCAACCGGCCGACCCGCTCCCCGTACGGCAACCCGATCCCGGGTCTACAGGAGCTGGGCTCATCGGCCGAGGAGGCCACCGAGGCCGCCGAGGGTGAGCGCAACCTGGCCTTCCCCGGCCTCTCCGGGCCGGTCGTGGTCCGCCGGATCTGCGAGAGCGTGCAGAAGGACGCCAACGTGCTGCGTCAACTGCACGCCGCCGGTGTCGACCCGGGTGCCACGGTGACCGTGGCGCAGGAGCGTGACGGGGTGTCGATCGACCGGTCGGGCGACCGGGTGCGGCTGCCCCGCGAGGTCGCCTCCCGGGTCTTCGTCGCCGCCAACTGACCAACCGGCCGCCCGGGCGCGTCACAGCGCCCGGGTGTCCACCTTCTTGGCCAGTGCGGCCAGGTCACCGGTCAGCTTCTCCGCCGCCGCGCGCTCGCTGCCACGCGCACCGGTCCAGCTCAACGTGGCCAGCCGCCCGTCGGTGGCCAGCCAGCCCACCTCGGCGACCGGTCCGTGCCCGCTCGCCGCGGCGGTGGTCCGCCGGTACGCCTGCTGCCCCAGCCCGGTGATCTTCGCCGCCTTGTCCGGCACCACGTCCGCCGCGAAGGTGGCCTTGTCGATAGTGGTCTCGGACACACTCAGCGTCAGCTCCGGCAGCGCCGCACCCCCGGCCCGGAGCACACACGCGTGCGTGTCGCCCTGTTCGCTGGCCGCCGCGACGTCGAAGCGCGTCTTCACCACCTGCTCGGTCACCGCGAAGTCCAGCAGCCGGCAGGCGCCGCCCGAGGAGGCCGCCGCCACCTCCACCACGATCGGCACCGGCGGCGGCACCGCCACCGGCTCGGCCTCGGCGGCGCAGCCGCTCACCAGCAGCCCCGCCAGCCCTCCGACCACGATCCGCCCGCGCACGCTCCACCCTCTCGCCGACCGACGGCGGAAGGCGCCCGCCGGATGTCCGTCGGACACCGTACGGGGTGGCGGTGTCGGGCGGAAGCCCTCCGCTGACACCTATTCCGGCGGTGGATCGTCCACGTACGGGCAGTGCCGGCAGCCGCGCCCGCAGCAGGTGCCGCGCTTGGCCAGGAACCCGGCGCTGAGCACGAACAACCCGCTCGCCGGGTCGAGGTAACCGGCCTCGTCGGCGGCCAGCGCGGCGGCGTGCGCGGCGAGGATCCCGGCCCGGTCGGGGTGCGCGGGCGACAGCCGGGACGGGTGCGGCTCAGTCAGCGGCCGACCCGCCAGGGGACGTCGCTCCCCGGTCACCAGCAGCAGTCCTTCGCGGTCACGCGCAGGAGTCTAGAGGCGACCCGCCGACCGTACCCATGCTGTTTTCGTCGTAGGGTCCGACGATGCTCGGGATCGATCGTTGTGCCGAGCACGGAGGAGACGCGATGCGAAAGATCGTTGTGCACATGAGCCTGTCGTTGGACGGGTTCTTCGAGGGCCCGGGTGGCGACATCGGTTGGCACCAGGTCGACGAGGAGCTGCACCAGCACTTCAACGACGTGATCGCGCCGATGGGTGGGTTCCTCAACGGCCGGGTGAGCTACGAGCTGATGGCCGACTTCTGGCCGACCGCCGACCAGGACCCGACGAGCAGTGCCCCGGTGCGTGAGTTCGCCGGCATCTGGCGGCGCATACCGAAGATCGTCTACTCCCGCACGCTCGACCATGCCGACTGGAACGCCACGGTGGTGCGGGAGGTGGACCCGGAGGAGGTACGACGACTCAAGGCCGAGCCCGGCGGTGACCTGGGGCTCGGCGGGGCCGACCTGGCCGCGACGTTCGCCCGGCACGACCTGATCGACGAGTACCGGATCTACGTCCACCCGGTGTTGCTCGGTCGGGGTCGCCGGCTCTTTCCCGACGCCGACGCCCCGACCGGGCTGCGGCTCACGGAGAGCCGCGCCTTCGGCAACGGTGTGGTCCTGCTCCGCCACGAACGGGTTCGCTGACGTCTGTCGCTTGAGTCTCCAGCGGGGGGAGACACGAGGGTGGGGGCATGAGTGGTGCAACGCGGTACATGATCGGCGAGCTGGCCCGGCGCACCGGCCTGAGCGTCAAGACCATCCGGTACTACGCGGACAGCGGGATCGTGCCACCGACGGACCGGAGCCCGACCGGCTATCGCCTCTTCGACGCCGCGGCGGTTGCCCGGCTGGAGCTGGTCCGGACGCTGCGTGACCTGGGCGTGGACCTGGCCGCCATCCGACGGGTGGTGAATCACGAGGTGCCCCTGCACGAGGTGACCGCCGCGCACGCCGAGGCGTTGGCGGTGCAGATCCGGGTGCTGCGGCTACGCCAGGCGGTGCTCACCGTCGCGGCGAGGCGCGGGTCGGGCCCGGCCGAGGTCGACGAGCTGCACCGGTTGGCCCAGCTCGGCACACGCCAGCGGGGGCAGTTGGTGGCCGACTTCCTGGCCAGCGTCTTCGCCGGCCTCGGCGACCAGCCCGCGTACCCGGGTGTGCTCGTCTCGATGACACCGGAGCTTCCCGACGACCCCACCACCGAGCAGGTCGAGGCGTGGCTGGAGCTGGCCGAGGTGTGCCGGGACCCCGACTTCCGGGCACGGATGCGGCGGCTGGCGCGGCAACACGCCGCCGACCACGACGTCCCGGGGCTGCCCCGCCCGGACGCCGTCGCGGTGGTCCGGGACGCGGTGGCTCCCGCTCTCGCGGCCGGCGTCGACCCGGCCAGCCCGGCCGCCGATCCGGTGGTCGCGGCAGTCACCAGCCGGTACGCGAGCCTGCACGGCCACTCCGACAACGCCGACCTGCGTCGGCGGTTGCTCGACCGGCTGGTGCCGGCCAACGATCCTCGCCGGGACCGCTACCTCGACCTGTTGGCGGTGCTCAACGGCTGGTCGACCGGCGATGCGACAGCGCCGGCGGTGGACTGGTTCATCCGGGCCCTGCACGCCCGGATGCCCGAACCGGTTCACTGAGCCGGCTGGGCTGGGCGGGCGGCTGGGCTGGGCGGTTTCAGCCGAACCAGGTCATCGCCTGGCCGTGGCCCCTGGCCCAGGCCAGCGGCTTCCCGTCGAGCGCGAGGACGTTGTGCAGCGCGTCGTTCGGCGGCTCGGGCAACGTGTCGTACCCGAGCACCTCCGGTGCCTCGTTCGCGATCCAGTGCCCCGGCAGCTCACGGACCAGCCGGACGAACGCGTTCCGGCGCGGCGACGGCACCTGGTAGAGCACCGAGTTGTGGAAGACCACGAGCGTCGCGTCGGCCGGCGCGCGAGCGGCCAGCGCCGGCAGGTCGTCCACCAGATCGCCGCGCACCAGCAGCGGAGGGTCGGCCGCGGCGACCCCCGCCGCGGCCCGCAACCGGGCCCGCCGGTGCGCGTGCTCCGGCCAGATCAGGGCGTCCAACCAGGACACGTCGCCGGGGTCGGTCACGTCGAGCGGGTTGAGGTCCAGGCCAGCCCGCCACACCACCCGGGGTACGCGGCTCGGCGGCACCAACCCGTCGGCCGCGCACTCGAGAACCGGCGCACCCGAGCCCACCTGATGATCGCCGTAGCGGTACGCGTACCGGTCGGGGTAGAGGCAGAGCCCGGCCGAAGCACCGACCTCCAACAGGGCCAGCGGCTGCGGCAGCGCGGCGAGCAGCGGCAGCAGGACCGCGCACCGGCCCGCCTCGTTCGTCTGGGTGGCCCGGGTGCGCAGCTCCGCCTCGACGGCGGGCCAATGCGTCACCACGTAGTCGTGGAAGGTGGCCGGGTCGTCGACCGGGCCGCCGAGCCAGCGCACCACGCCGAACAGCAGATTCGGCTGCCGCTTGGCCGGCGGGAGCCCGTCGAGCAGGGCGAGCAGGGCGTCGTCGTGGGCGACGGCGTGCGCCAGACGCTCGTACGTGGGCGACACCCCACGCGCCTCCCGGCTGCCGAACTCCACGTACTCCTGAGCGGTCGTCATGCCCTCATCGTCGCAGCCGTTCCCCGGCCGTTCAGCCCTCGTGCCCGTGCGCCGTCTCACCCGCGGGGTCGACAGTCGTGGACCCAAATGCGCCAGGTAGCCCGTCTAAGGAGTAGGGGCGGCCGGATCCGACTGGGGGGCGAGTGAAGCGAGATGAAGAATTCTCCACGTACGCGAGCAAGCGTTGGCCTGCTCTCGTGCGCGCCGCTGTTCTTCTCGGTTGCACCATGCCGGACGCGGAGGACCTGGCCCAGACGGCCCTCATGCGTTGCTACGTGTCCTGGCTCAAGGTGACGAAAGCGGATGATCGGGATGCCTACGTGTACCGGATCCTGGTGAACTCCCATCGCGACAGCCGTCGACGGCGATGGTGGGGCGAGATACCCGCGTCCGCCGTGCCCGAACGAGCGGAGGCCGACGCCACCACCCGGGTGGACGCGGCCGACGCGGTGAGCCGTGCGCTTGCCGGCCTGAGCCGGGCGAATCGTGAGGTTGTCGTTCTCCGGTACTACGCGCAGCTGAGCGATCAGCAGATCGCCGAAGCCCTCCACATCGCCCGCGGCACGGTGAAGAGCCGCCTGTCCCGCGCCCTGGCGCAGCTGTCCGCCGATGCCAACATGTCCGACCTGCGCGGAGGGAGTCACGTATGAACGACGAGGAAGCCGGCCGAATGCTCGAACGACTCGCGGGCCGTGTGCCGGTCGGGCCTGCGCCGGTGGACCAACTGCTCCGCGCGGGCAGATCGGCGCAGCGCAGGAGGCGGCAGGTCGCGCTCTTCGGTGCTGCCGCAGCGACAGCCCTCGCGCTTGGCGGCGGCGTTGTCGCCATGGACTCCGTCGGTGCGGGACCTCGGGGCGGAAACGACACTGCCGACGGGCGGCGCCCGACGACCCCGTCCGGCTCGGCGGCGACCCCGTCCGGCTCGGCGGCGACCCCGTCCGGCTCGGCGGCGACCCCGTCCGGCTCGGCGGCGACCCCGTCCGGCTCGGCGGCGACCGACGGGGACAGTCCGACGCAGGACCGGTCCGGGCCACTGCCGGAGCGTGGCGCGGCGAGTTGTGTGGAGAGACCCACCCCGGGGGCCATCGCCAATCGGGCGTTCGCGTTCGACGGTGTCGTGGCCACCATCGGACCAGCCCACACCAACCGTCCGGGCGTCGACAGGCTGGACCTGGTGGGAGTCACCTTCACCGTCGGCGAGTGGTTCTCCGGTGGTACGGCGTCGCGCGTCACCGTGGACATGTTTCCGCCCGTGCCGGGGACGCACGACCCCACGGCGGAGACCTTCAGTTCGTACGCGATCGGATCGCGGTTGCTCGTCAGCGGTGGGCCTCGGCAGCCTCGTCCCGGCGGATCTCCGTTCGACGACGCCATCGCCTGGGGTTGTGGGTTCACCCGCTACTACGACCAGTCGACGGCTCAGTCCTGGCGGCGGGCGGTGACGGCACCGAATGTCCCGAGACCCACCTCGACGCGGGCTGGCAGCACATCGGTGCGTTGACAGCACACCGCACGCCGGGCCGGCAGGACGGGCTGGCCCGCCCGGTGCGAGTGGCCCGGCCCCGCGGTGGCGCTGCGGGTCAGGTGGGCAGCCGCCCTGGTGATGGGGCATGATCGAAGCACCGGCGACTGGCGGCACGGGGATGGTGCAACCATCGGGGAGCCTCTCGCGGGCGTCGACCGCCTGGGCGCCTGCGTCGAGGACCCGTCATGACCACGACCAGCCAGTCCGCGCAACACCACGCCCCGTCCGGCCCGGCCCGGCTGCTGCCGGGGGCACCCGTCGCCGAAGCCGTCCTGGCCGAGACCGCCGCGGCAGCCGCCCGCCTGCGCGACCGCGGAATCACACCCAGCCTCGCCACCATCCTCGTCGGCGACGACGACGCCAGCGCCGGTTACATCGCCATCAAGCAGCGGCAGGCGGCCGAGCTCGGGTTCGCCTCCCCGCACGTGCACCTGCCCGCCACCGCCACCCAGGCCGAGCTGCACCAGGCCATTGCCCGGTTCAACACCGATCCGGCCGTGCACGGGTTGCTCGTGCAGTACCCCGTGCCAGGTCATCTGGACTACGACGCGGCACTGCAGACAATCGACCCGGACAAGGACGTCGACGGCATGCACCCGCTGAACATGGGACGTCTCGCCGTCGGCCTGCCCGGCCCGCTGCCGTGCACCCCCGCCGGCATCGAAGCCCTCCTGGCGTACTACGAGATCCCCGTCGCCGGTCGTGAGGTCGTCATCCTCGGCCGGGGTGCCACCCTCGGCCGCCCCCTGGCGATGCTGCTCGCCCAGAAACGCCCGACCGCCAACGCCGCAGTCACCGTCGTCCACACCGGCGTGCCGGACTGGGCCCGCTACACCCGCCGCGCCGACATCCTCGTCGCCGCCGCCGGCGTACCCGGGATCGTGCGGCCCGAGCACGTGAAGCCCGGCGCGGTCGTCATCGGCGCCGGCGTCCGCTACGACGGGCGGCGCCTCCTGCCGGATGTCGACGAGGCGTGCGCCGAGGTCGCCGGTGCCATCACGCCCCGGGTCGGCGGGGTCGGTCCGACCACCGTGGCGATGCTGTTCCGCAACGCCGTGCGCGCCGCCGAGCGAGCAAGCCGGTAGCCCTCCGGGCGCAAACCGCAGGGCGAGCGTGCTGACGCTGAGTCATCTTGATGACTCAGCGGCATCACGACTGACGGCAAGCACCCCCCGTGAACGCGGCCCGGCCCCTCGCATCGAGGGGCCGGGCCGCGTTCGTTGGTGCTATTCAGCGCCCGTCGGTGGGCTCGCCGTCAGCTGCAGCCGCTGGTGGAGCCGCAGCCCTCGCAGACGTAGCAGCTACCGGCGGGGCGCATCTTCGTACCGCAGGTGAAGCAGAGCGGTGCGTCGGCGGCCTTGCCGATCACGGCCTCCAGCAGCTCGGTGCTGGAGCCCACGCTCGGAGCCGGCTTGGCGGCGGCCACGTCGGCCATCTCCTGGGCCGGCTGGGCCACGGCCTCGGTCTTGGCCGGGGCCTCCACCGGCGCCGAGGACGCCATCGCGGTGAGGTCCGCGCCGGTGACGGCCGCGGCTTCCGCGTCGGCCTCGGCCCGCAGCTGGGCGGCCCGCTCGGACGCGGTGAAGATGCCCAGCTCGGCGCGGCGCTCGTAGGGCAGGAAGTCCAGTGCCAGGCGACGGAAGATGTAGTCCATCACCGAGGCGGCCATCCGCACGTCCGGGTCGTCGGTCATACCGGCCGGCTCGAAGCGCATGTTGGTGAACTTGCTGACGAACGTCTCCAGCGGCACGCCGTACTGCAGGCCGATGCTGATGGCCACCGAGAAGGCGTCCATCACGCCGGCCAGGGTCGAGCCCTGCTTGGACATCTTCAGGAAGACCTCGCCGAGGCCGTCGTCCGGGTAGGACGACGCGGTGAGGTAACCCTCGGCGCCACCGACGGAGAAGCTGACCGTCTCGGACGGGCGCTTCTTCGGCAGGCGCTTGCGCACCGGCCGGTACTCGATGACCTTCTCCACCGCGACCGGCGCGGCCGGTGCGGTCTCGACGGCGGCCGGCTCGGTGGCCTTGTTGGACTTGGCCACCGAGAGCGGCTGGCCGACCTTGCAGTTGTCCCGGTAGATCGCCAGCGCCTTGAGGCCGAGCTTCCAGCCCTCGAAGTAGATCTTCTCGACGTCCTCGACGGTGGCCGCCTCCGGCATGTTGACCGTCTTGGAGATGGCGCCGGAGACGAACGGCTGGATGGCCGCCATCATCCGCACGTGACCCATCGGGGCGATCGTCCGCTCGCCCATGGCGCAGTCGAAGACCGGGTAGTGCTCCGGCTTGAGGCCGGGGGCGTCCACCACGTGGCCGTGGTCGGCGATGTGCTCGATGATCGCCTCGACCTGCTCCTCGGGGTAGCCGAGGCTGCGCAGGGCGCGCGGCACCGTCTGGTTGACGATCTGCATCGAGCCGCCGCCGACCAGCTTCTTGAACTTGACGAGCGCCAGGTCCGGCTCCACGCCGGTCGTGTCGCAGTCCATCATGAAGCCGATCGTGCCGGTCGGGGCGAGGACGCTGGCCTGCGCGTTGCGCCAGCCGAACTTGTCGCCGATCTTGTTGCCCTGGGTCCACTGCTTGGTCGCCTCGCGGACGATCGCGGTGGCCACCGGGCTGGTCGGCTTGATCTCGTCGTTCGCGGCGGCGTGCTTGCGCATGACCCGCTTGTGCGGCTCGGCGTTGCGGGCGTAACCGTCGTACGGGCCGACGACGCCGGCCAGCTCGGCCGAGCGGCGGTACGCGGTGCCGGTCATCAGCGACGTGATCGACGCGGCGACCGAACGGCCCTGCTCCGAGTCGTACGGCAGGCCGGTGGCCATCAGCAGGGCGCCGAGGTTGGCGTAGCCGATGCCGAGCTGCCGGTAGGCGCGGGAGGTCTCACCGATCTTGTCGGTGGGGAAGTCCGCGAAGCAGATCGAGATGTCCATCGCGGTGATGACGAACTCGACGGACTTGACGAACTTTTCCACCTCGAAGCCACCGTCGGCGCGGAGGAACTTCATCAGGTTGAGCGAGGCCAGGTTGCACGAGGAGTTGTCCAGGTGCAGGTATTCCGAGCACGGGTTCGACGCGGTGATCCGCCCGGTCTCCGGGCAGGTGTGCCAGTCGTTGATCGTGTCGTCGTACTGCAGGCCGGGGTCGGCGCACTCCCAGGCGGCCTGAGAGATGGTGCGGAACAGCTTCTTGGCGTCGACGGTGTCGATCACCGAGCCGTCCAGCCGGCCGCGCAGGTCGAAGCCGCCGCCATTTTCCACCGCCGACATGAACTCGTCGGAGACCCGGACCGAGTTGTTGGCGTTCTGGTACTGCACGCTGACGATGTCGGAGCCGCCGAGGTCCATGTCGAACCCGGCGTCGCGCAGCGCGCGGATCTTGTGCTCCTCGCGCGCCTTGGTGACCACGAACTCCTCGATGTCCGGGTGGTCCACGTCGAGGATGACCATCTTGGCCGCGCGACGGGTCGCACCGCCGGACTTGATGGTGCCGGCCGAGGCGTCCGCGCCGCGCATGAAGCTGACCGGGCCGGAGGCGGTGCCGCCGGAGGAGAGCAGCTCACGCGACGAGCGGATCCGCGACAGGTTGACCCCGGAGCCGGAGCCGCCCTTGAAGATCAGCCCCTCCTCCTTGTACCAGTCGAGGATCGAGTCCATCGAGTCGTCCACGGCCAGGATGAAGCAGGCGCTGACCTGCTGCGGCGACGGCGTGCCGACGTTGAACCAGACCGGCGAGTTGAAGCTGAACACCTGGTGCAGCAGCATCCAGGTCAGCTCGTGGGCGAAGACCTCGGCGTCGGCGGGGCTGGCGAAGTAGCCGTACTCCTCGCCCGCCGTGCGATAGGTGGTGACCACCCGGTCGATCAGCTGCTTGAGCGACCACTCCCGCTCCGGGGTCCCCACCGCGCCCCGGAAGTACTTCGTGGTGACGATGTTGGCCGCGTTGACGCTCCACGACTCCGGGAACTCGACCCCCCGCTGCTCGAAGTTGATCGAGCCGTCCCGCCAGTTCGTCATCACGACGTCGCGGCGCTCCCAGCTGACCTCGTCGTACGGGTGGACCCCCTCGGTCGTCCACACCCGCTCGATCTTCAGCCCCGCGCCTGCCTTGCTCCGTGCACGGCTAGTTGTCACGCCGTCGCCCCCCTCGTCTGCGCGGTCACCCACCGCGCGTCCCAATCTCTGGAAATTTGTGCAGATTCAGTTGGTCGGGCCGGCGGCCTCGACCGCGTCGGCCCGGCCCTGCCCCCGGGCGCGCGCCGCGCTTCGCAACGTCTCGATCTCGCGCTCGAAGTCGGCGAGCGAGTCGAAGGAGCGGTAGACGCTGGCGAACCGCAGGTAGGCGATCTCGTCCAGGTCGCGCAGCGGGCCCAGGATCGCCAGGCCCACGTCGTGGCTGGGGATCTCGGCGGCCCCCTTGGCCCGGACCGTCTCCTCCACCCGCTGCGCGAGCAGCGCGAGGGAGTCGTCGTCCACCGGCCGGCCCTGGCACGCCTTGCGCACCCCGCCGATGATCTTCGTACGACTGAACGGCTCGGTCACCCCGCTGCGCTTGACGACCGCGAGGACCGCCTCCTCGACGGTGGTGAACCGCTTGCCGCACTCCGGGCAGGACCGCCGCCGTCGGATGAGCTGGCCGTCGTCGGCCTCCCGCGAGTCGACCACCCGGGAGTCAGCGTGCCGGCAGTACGGACACCGCATCGCGGACCCCCTAATCGTGATCAACCATGTCGTACCGGACGCACCCGGACACGACCCACCACGGCGGTGCCATGCGTTCATGGCGCCCGCCGTGATCAACGTTACGAGAGTGCGGTCGGTAGTCGGACCCAACCTGTGGGCAACTTACGCCCGTGTCACTACTACATCTAGGGGTCGACCGTATGTCGCCGGGGAAGCCGGGTCAAGTTGGTGGGCGTGTCCGGCGCGTCACGGACCATCCGGTCATCCCCACCCGCCAGCCCGTCCGAAGACCCAACGCCGAGACCCCGCCCGGGTTACCGACCCGGCCGGCCAGAACAGGCCGGAAAACGGTCGACCATCGAACACCAGTGCTATCCGACGTACCATTTATCAGAACATCTGTACGACCGGAGCGGTTTTTCACCCCGACACGCCGGTGAGAGGTCGTACAGATGTTTGAAAATGACCGATCTCACCTATACGGTCATGAACAACGTGGCACCACCGCACGCACCACGAGCCGACGAGGCACCCAGCGCCGACCAGGGAGGACGGACGTGACCGAGGACCGGGCCAGCCGGCCGAAGAGCCCGCAGCAGATCACCGAGGCGGGCCCCCCGGCCACCCGACGCCGCAGCGCCGCGCGCAGCCGGACGGGTCAACCCGCCGTGCGCCCGGTCACCCCGGTCGTCAGCGCCTTCCCCGACCCGGCAACTGTCGACCTGACCGCCCGCCAGCGCCGCATCCTGGAGTTCATCCGCACCTGGGTGGACCGGCACGGCTACCCGCCGAGTGTGCGGGAGATCGGCGAGGCGGTCGGCCTGGTGTCGCCGTCCAGCGTCGCCTACCAGCTCAAGGAGCTGGAAAAGAAGGGCTTCCTGCGCCGCGACCCCAACCGGCCGCGCGCGGTGGACGTCCGCGCCCCCAGCGAGGCCATCGACGACGAGCTGTCCCGGGCACAACGACCGACCCCGGCGTACGTGCCGATGCTCGGTCGGATCGCCGCCGGTGGGCCGATCCTCGCCGAGCAGGCCGTGGAGGACATCTTCCCGCTCCCCCGCGAGTTGGTGGGCGAGGGCGAGGTCTTCATGCTCCAGGTCAAGGGCGACTCGATGCTCGACGCGGCGATCTGCGACGGCGACTGGGTGGTCGTCCGGCAACAGCCGACCGCCGACTCGGGCGAGATCGTGGCCGCGATGCTCGACGGCGAGGCGACGGTCAAGACCTACCGGCGGCGCGACGGGCACGTCTGGCTGATGCCACAAAACCCGGCCTTCGACCCGATCCCCGGTGACGACGCCACCATCATGGGCCGCGTCGTGGCGGTGCTGCGCCGCATCTGACCGATCGGCGGGTGAGTGCCCACGGGCGCTCACCCGCGCGGGTCGTCAGGGGCGGCTGAGCGCTCGTCAGTAACGGTCGCCCCGAGGGCCGCGACCGCCCCCGGGATGTTGCCCGTACGGGTCGACGGGCCCATCGTCGTCACGACGACGGCCAGGCCGCTGACCCCGGTAGTCGGGCTCCTGCCCACCACGTCGGGGCGGCTCCGCACGACCGGTGCCGGGTCCGCCGCCGTCACCGCCGTACACGCCGCTGCCCGGACGACCGCCACCGCCCTGCGGACGGCCACCGGCCCCCTGCGGGCGCCCGCCGCCAGCACCCTGGGGGCGACCGCCACCGCTTGCCGGCGGACGACCGCCGCCACCGACCGGAGGGCGACCGCCGCCACCCGCCGGGGGGCGACCGCCGCCGTACGTACCTGTTCCGCCGCCGTCCGGTCGTGCCGCACCGTAGCCGCCGTCGGCCACCGCCGGTCGGCCACCGCCATACACGGCACCACCCGCCGGAGCCGGGCCACCGCGATCCACACCACCGCGACCCGGGCCACCACGACCCGCGCCACCGCTGTAGGCCGCACCACCCGCCGGCGCGCCGCCACCGTAGACGCCGCCCGTACGGTCACCGCCGGCTGGAGAACCGCCGACGGCACGGCCCGTGCGCGGACCGAACGGCTCGCCATCCGGATCCGACGTCGCGTCGGTGGCCGGCGGCCGGCGACGGGCCCGGACGATGCCGATGATGCCGGCAGCGACCAGCAGCAGGCCGATCACCCCGACCGCGCCGACCAGGTAGGTGATGTCGTCGAAGTCCAGCCCGGCGGTCCAGGATTTCGAGGCCGCCTGCTTGGCGTCCCCCGCCCCCGCCGCGAGTGGCACCGTGGTCGAGGTGGACGGGGTGTAGCTGAGGATGTCGACCGGCTCGTCGTCGGTGAACCGGAACCCATCCGAGACGGTCAGGAAGGCCTTGCCGTCCGAGGTGTAGCTGATGGCCTCGCCGAACGGGTCGGACAGCGCCGTCACCCGCGGCTTGCCGGTGGTGAGCGCACCGACGATGTCACCACCGCTCACGTCGTACTCGAAGGCGTCCGCGTAGGTGCGCAGGACCACCCGGGAGCCGTCCGGCGACCGGGCCGCGCCGGTGATGGCGATCCGGCCGAACGTGTTGAGCGGATTTTCCGTCTGCGTCTTCGGCAGCGCGATTTCGCCGGCCTTGCGCATCGGCACCGGCTCGGCGTCGCCGTTGCGCAGCGCCGCCGTCGGCGTGTAGATCTCGGCCTTGCCGCTGGTGACCTTCGTGATGATCAGCGGTTTGCCGTCGTCGCCGATGAGCAACGCCTCGGCGTCGTGCGGCTTGCCCTCCGGGTAGGAGACCCGGTGCAGCGTCGGCTGCCTCGCACCGGTGACCGGCATCGACCAGAGCGCGACGCGCGTGCGGCGCTCCTTCGAGTCGGCGTTGTCACCGGTGTCGGCGATCCACAGGGTGTTGCCGTCCTTGGAGAGCGCGAGATCCTCGGTGTCGACCGGGCCCTGCCCCGAATACCGGACCGGCTCCTTCGAGACCTTGCACTTGGTGTCGAGGAAGAAGATCCGCTCGCGTGCCACGATCTCGGTGCTGTCGTTGATGACGACGTAGCCACTCTTGGTGGCGACCAGGCCGGACAGCTCCCGCAGCCGCTCGTCGGCGATCGTGCACCGCTTCTGACCGGGAGTGGCGGCCTGCTGCTCGGACGACCCGGGGGCGGGAGCCGCCGCGGCGACTCCGGCGAGCGCCACGGTTGCCCCGAGCAGGCCGAGGGCAACCGTGACCGAGGAAACAACGCGGCGCATTCGGCCAGTGTCGCATGCCACGCGTTTCCGGCGGATAACACCGTAGCCGCTCAGGAGCGGCTGCCGGCCGCCTGACCCTGTCGCTCGACGGCGAACGGCGCCAACTCCGCGGCGAGTTCCGCCGGGACGCGGAGATGCAGCAGGGTGCCCTCCGGCAGGTGCGCCGTGCTGAGCACCTCACCCGTGCGATGCGCACGGGCGACCAGGTCACCGCGGTCGTACGGCAACACGGCCCGAACCTCCACGGCCGGGCGCGGCAGCCGTTCCTCGAGCGCCGCACGCAGCCCGTCGATGCCCCGCCCGGAGTGCGCGGAGACGAAGATCGCGTCCGGCCAGAGCCGCTTGAGCCGCAGCAGCGTGTCCTCGTCGGCCGCGTCGGTCTTGTTGACCACCAGCAACTCGGGAAGCCGCTCCGCGCTCACCTCGGCGAGCACCGCGTGCACCGCCCGGACCTGCTCCTCCGGATCCGGGTGGGTGCCGTCGACGACGTGCACCACCAGATCCGCCTCGGCGACCTCCTCGAGCGTCGAACGGAACGCCTCGACGATCTGGTGCGGCAGGTGCCGGACGAAACCGACGGTGTCGGAGAGGGTGTAGAGCCGGCCGTCCGAGGTGGTCGCCTTACGGGTGGTCGGGTCCAGTGTCGCGAACAGCGCGTTCTCCACCAGCACACCGGCACCGGTCAACCGGTTGAGCAGGCTGGACTTGCCGGCGTTGGTGTAGCCGGCGATGGCCACGGCGGGTACGGAATTGCGGGTGCGTCGGGCGCGCTTCGTCACGCGTACCGTGCGCATGCTCTTGATCTCACGGCGCAGCCGGGAGATGCGGTGGCGGATCCGCCGCCGGTCGGTCTCCAGCTTGGTCTCACCGGGACCACGCACACCCACACCGCCGCCGGCGCCGCCACCACGGCCGGAACCACCGGTCTGCCGGGAGAGCGTCTCACCCCAACCCCGCAGCCGAGGCAGCAGGTATTCGAGTTGGGCCAGCTCGACCTGGGCCTTACCTTCCTTGCTCTTGGCGTGCTGGGCGAAGATGTCGAGGATCAGCGCGGTGCGGTCGACGACCTTGACCTTGGTGCGCTGCTCCAGGTTGCGCAGCTGCGACGGGGACAACTCACCGTCGCAGATGACCGTGTCGGCGCCGCTGGAGAGCACCACCGCGCCGAGGTCGTCGACCTTGCCGCGGCCGATGTACGTGGCCGGGTCGGGTCGGCTGCGGCGCTGGATCAGCCCTTCGAGCACCTGCGAGCCGGCGGTCTCGGCCAGCGCGGCGAGCTCGGCCAGCGAATTTTCCGCGTCGGCCACCGTGCCCTCGGTCCAGACGCCCACCAGGACGACCCGCTCCAGCCGCAGCTGGCGGTATTCCACCTCGGTGACGTCGGTGAGCTCGGTCGACAGGCCCGGGACGCGTCGGAGGGACTGTCGCTCCGACAGATCCATCTCGCCGGTGGTGACGTCGTCGAGCTCGTCCTCGACGGGGACAAAGCTCTCCTGGTCTCGCAAGCGGTTCTCCTGTCCGTTTTGATAAGTGGAACGTAATCCTGACATGACGCAACGCCGAACGCACCTGCTATATGCCCATGGTCAGGGTCGCCAAAAGTGGGGGCGAATGCTGGTCGGCCGCGACAACCCGGTAGAAATGCGGGCGGCGGCCGACCGGCCGCACAGCCGTGACGGAGGGATCCCGTGGCCATCACCCGACTGCCGAGCGCCGGATTTTCGATCACCATCCGGATCGCCGTGACCGCGGACGCGTCCTCGATCGGCCGGCTCACCACCTCCGTCGGCGAGGCCGGCGCGATCGTCACGGCGTTGGACGTGGTGGACTCCGACCCGACGAACGTGATCGTCGACCTGACCTGCGACACCGCCGACGCCGGCCACGCCGACCAGGTCGTCGACGCGCTGACCGCGCTGGACGGCGTGGACGTGCGGAAGGTGTCCGACCGAACGTTCCTGCTGCACCTGGGCGGCAAGATCGAGGTGACGTCGAAGGTCGCGCTGCGCAACCGCGACGAGCTGTCCCGGGCGTACACCCCGGGGGTGGCCCGGGTCTGCATGGCGATCGCGGAGAACCCGGCGGACGCCCGGCGACTGACCATCAAGCGCAACACCGTCGCGGTGGTCAGCGACGGTTCGGCGGTGCTCGGCCTGGGCAACCTGGGCCCGGCCGCCTCGCTGCCGGTGATGGAGGGCAAGGCGGCGCTGTTCAAGCGCTTCGGTGGGGTGGATGCCTGGCCGGTGGTGCTGGACACCCAGGACACCGACGAGATCGTGCAGATCGTGAAGGCGATCGCGCCGGCGTACGGCGGGATCAACCTGGAGGACATCGCCGCGCCGCGCTGCTTCGAGATCGAGGCCCGGCTGCGCGAGGCGCTGGACATCCCGGTGTTCCACGACGACCAGCACGGCACCGCGATCTGCGTGCTGGCCGCGCTGACCAACGCGCTGCGGGTGGTCGGCAAGCAGCTCGAGGACGTCCGGGTGGTCGTCTCCGGGGCCGGCGCGGCGGGCACCGCGATCATGAAACTGCTGCTGCGCCAGGGCGTCGGCGACATCATCGCGTACGACCGGCAGGGCGCCCTGCACCGCGGGCTGACCGGGCTCAACTCGGCGTGGCAGTGGCTGGCGGACAACACCAACAAGGAGAACTACTCGGGCGACCTGCCGGGTGCGATCCGGGGTGCCGACGTGTTCATCGGCGTGAGCGCGCCGAACCTGCTCACCGGTGACGACATCGCCCAGATGGCCAAGGACTCGATCGTCTTCGCGCTGGCCAACCCGGATCCGGAGGTCGACCCGCGGGAGGCGCGCAAGCACGCCGCCGTGGTCGCCACCGGCCGCTCGGACCAGCCGAACCAGATCAACAACGTGCTCGCCTTCCCCGGCGTGTTCCGCGGCATGCTGGACGCGCACGCCGAGGAGTTCACCGAGGAGATGGCGATCGCGGCCGCCCGGGCCATCGCCGACGTGGTCGGCGAAGACAAGATCAACCCGACGGTGATCGTGCCGAGCGTCTTCGACTCCCGGGTCGCCCCGGCCGTCGCCGCCGCCGTCCGCGCCGCCGCGCACAACCCGAGCCCGCTCCCGGCCGCCGACCCCGGCCCCGCCGACCTCCCGGAGATCGCAGCAAACGCCAGCGCCACCCCGTAACCCCCACCCCTACCCCCCCCCTTTTCGTTGATCATGAGGTTATAGCCGCGACACGCCGGGTGGTTTCTAGGCTTCAGTGCAACTGATCTTGGTTGTGGTGGAGGTGCTGGTGGCGAGGCCGGGTGTGGTGACGTTCGGGCATC
>NZ_JBEZED010000012.1:0-243203 GCF_040648675.1 Micromonospora sp. NPDC049101
TGTGTCCACCGCCCACCGCCCCGGGCGGGCGCCGCCCCCCGCCGGCCGGCGGCGCGGCCCCGGCGGCTTTATAACGCCTTCCGATATACCTTCGCGTCCGATACATTGCAGCGATGGACACACCGCTGCGCGAACCCACCTTCCTGATCCTCACCGCGCTCGCCGCCGAGCCGATGCACGGCTACGGGCTGATCGGCGAGGTCGCCGCCCTCTCCGACAACCGCGTGTCGCTGCGCCCCGGGACGCTCTACGGGGCACTGGACCGGCTTGTCGACGCCGGCCTCGTCGAGGTCGACCGGGAGGAGGTGGTGGATGGCCGGCTGCGCCGCTACTACCGGCTCTCCGCCACCGGCGACGCCACCCTGACCGCCGAGACCGAACGGCTACGTCGCAACGTCGAGGCCGCCACCACCCGGCTCGCCGAGCGGGCTCGCACCGCCCGACCGGTCACCCCGCGCGTGGCCGGAGGGCTGGCATGACCGAGCTTGAGCGCCGCTACCTGCGGCTCCTGCACGCCTACCCCGTCGACTACCGGCGCTCCCGGGGCGCCGAGATCGTCGGGACGTACCTCGAACTGGCTGACCCGGGCCGGCGCTGGCCCTCGCCCGCGGACGCCGCGGACGTCGTGCGCGCCGGCCTGCGCCAGCGGGTGCGCGCCACCGGCGCGGCCGGCCTCCTGCCGGGTGTACGCCTCGCGGCCGCTCTGGCCCTGCTCACCGCCACCGCGCTGGCCGGGGTCTGGATGGTGCTGGAACTACGCCCCGCACCGACCGCCGGCTTCGGCGAGCCGACCCTCGGGCCGTTCATCTCGCTCGGCATCGGGGCGTGGACCGCCTGGGGGCTGGCCGCACTGGTGCATGCCCTGGCACCCGGTCGGTGGGCCCGACGCGCCGTCGCGTTCGCGGTGCTCCTCACGGCCGCGCTCGTCCCGGTCGCCGCACTCACCGGTCTGCCGCGCCCGCCGCTGTTCGTGCTGCTGCCCCAGCTCGGGTTGGGCCTGGTCGCGCTCGGCGCGGCCGACGGGCTGCCGGCGTCGCTGCGGGCGGCCCCGCTGGTCGCCGTCAGCGGCGCCGGCGTCCTCGGGGCGATCCTGTTGTCTCCGAACGTGTTCGCGTCGAGCTACCACACCTGGACGGTGGTGCCGGTGCTGCCGACCGCCGCCGTGGTGGTGCTCGCCGTGTCGGTGCTGCTCGGCGCGGGGCTGGCGCTGCGCGGCGACCTGCGGGGCGGCTGGGCCCTACTGATCCTGCTCACCCCGGTGGGCCTGCTGGCCCTGCACCCGCTGGCGGGAGCGTTCGACAGCATGCCTGCCGAGTTCGTGCCGAGCTGGACGGCGCTCGCCGCGACCACTGCCGTGGTCGTGCTTGTCGGCCCCGCGCTGCTGCCGCTCGCGCTCGCCGTCCGCTCCCGCTTCACCCCCAACCCCGACCCTCTCCCCCGGTGATCATGAGGTTGGCGGCGCTTTCGGAGATCGACGACGCCGCCAACCTCATGATCGGCGCGGTCGGGAGCGTCGGCGCAGGGTGTGCAGGAGGGCGGCCAGGAGCAGGGTGGTCATCGCCAGGGCGCCGGGGGCTTTGGTGAAGCGGGCCAGGTTGGTGCCGTCGGGCAGGGCGAGGAAGGCCGCCGCCGCGGCCGGCAGCACGAACCACGTTGTCCGCCGGGCGGTGAGCGCGAGCAGCACCAGCGGCCAGGTCGCGTACCAGGGATGGAAGACCGGGGACAGGACCACCGTGGCCGCCAGGGCCAGGCCGGCACCGTGCAGCGTGACCCAGGGACGGGTCAGGGCCGGATCACCCGGGGCCCGCAGGTCCCGCCAGGCCCTCCACCACAGGACCACCAGCACGACCGCGAGCAGCAGCAGCGCCACCGCCCGGAGCACCGGCACCGCCTGCGGGCCCCGGCCGGCCAGCGCGCCGGCATAGTCGACGACCAGGCCGACGGCGGTGGGCGGTGACGTCCACTGCTTCGAGTCACCGCTGTGGGTCAACCCGCCCAGCCAGCCGAACCCGAGCCCGGACGCGGCCGAGCTGACCAGCAGCGCGGCGAGCAACCCGCCGGTCAGCCAGCCGCCGTCGCGCACCAACGACCGTACGGTGTGCCGGCCCTGCACCGCGGCCAGTGCGGCGAACGGCGTCACCACCACCGCGCTGGCCTTCACCGTCACGGCCAGTCCGAGCAGCACCCCGGCGAACAGCAACGCCGACGGCCGACCCGGTCGGCGGACCACGATCAGGAGCCCGGCCAGCAGCAGGCCCAGCATCACCGCGTCGTTGTGCGCCCCGGCCACCAGGTGCACTCCGACCAGCGGCCCGGCCAGCGCCAACCAGACCGCCCGCCGGGTGGGCACCCCGGCCGCACGCGCCAGTCCGGGTAGGCAGAGCGCGCCCAGCAGCAACCCCGCCACGGCGATGACCCGAAGCACCACGATCGTGCCGGTGAGGCCGCCGCCGAGCATGACCGCGAGCGCCGCGAGCAGCACGAACACCGGCCCGTACGGTGCCGGGGTGTCCCGCCAGATCGGTGCCACCGCGTCCAGCCACGGGCAGCCCGCCGCCGCCACCGGAACGGCGTACGGGTCGACGCCCTGCGCGTACGTCCAGCCCTGGCAGGCGTACGAGTAGACGTCCCGGCTGCCCAGTGGCGGCGCGACAAGCAGCGGCAGTGCCCACAGCCCGGCGGTGCCGTACGCCCACCGGGTCGACGGCACCGCCTCGCGCAGCGACCACCACGCCGTGACCAGCAGCCCGGTGCCGACCAGCCAGCAGGTAAGCGTCGCCGGACCGCCCGGGGCTCGCCAGATCGACTCCGGTGTCGCGCCCAGCGGGGCGTCGGGCAGTGCCCCACCGAGGTACCCGGCGACGGCGAGCAGCACCGCGCCGACCAGTCCCGCGTACCGGGCCAGGCGTGCCGCCCACCGACCAGAAGCCGGCGGACCCGAAGGCGGCGGACCGGAAGGCGACGGTCCGGAAGGCGGCGGACCGGAAGGCGGCGGACCGGAAGGCGACGGTCCGGAAGGCGGCGGACCGGGAGCGGTCACCGGCGCACCTTCCCTCAATCGGCGGCGACCGGCTGACGGGCCACCCGAGCCGACCGTACCAACCAGACGACCAGGGCGATCACCAACAGCGTCATCAGCGGCGCCCCGACCGTCTTGGTGAACCGGGGCAGGCCGGTGCCGTCGGGCAGCACCAGGAACGACGCGACGAGTGCGACGACGGTGAACCATCCGGTCCGGCGGGCGGTGGCCGCGAGCACGGCCAACGGCCAGATCCAGTACCAGGGGTGGAACAACGGCGCGAGGGCGACAGTGGCGGCCAACGCCACCGCGGCGTGCCACAGCGGCTCCCGGGTACGGGCCCGCCACCAGAGCCAGACCAGCAGCAGCGCCAGCACCGCCACGCCGATCCCCCGGGTGACCGGCAGCGCGTCGATGTGCCCGCCGAACGGCACCACCAGGTAGCCGACGGTCTGGCCGATCGCGGTGGACGGCGACGTCCAGGCGATCACGTCACTGCCGCTGGCCAGCCCGCTGACCCAGCCGAAGTCCAGCCCCGCCGCCACGGTCACCCCGACCACGGCGGCGACCGCGCCGCCGACCACCCACCCGCCGTGCCGGAACAGAGCCCGGATCGAGTACCCGCCGACGATCGCGGCCAACGCCGCGAACGGCACCACGACCAGCGCGGTCACCTTGATCGCGGCGGCCAGTCCGAGCAGCACGCCACCGGCGAGCAGCGGGCCGGGGCGGCCCGGCCGGGACGCGATCACCGCCAGTCCGGCGACCAGCAGGCCGACCATCAGGGCGTCGTTGTGCGCGCCGCCCACCAGGTGCACGGCGACCAGCGGGCAACCCAGCGCGAGCCAGACCGCCCGACCGGCGGGTACGCCGGCTCGCCGGGCCAGCACCGGCAGGCTCACCGCGGTCAGCGCCACCCCGGCCACCGCGATCAGCCGGAACACCACGATCGCGCCGGTCAGTGAGCCGGTGGCCTTGACCACCGCACCGGAGAGCACCACGAACAGCGGCCCGTACGGCGCGGGCGTGTCCCGCCAGATGTACGAGATGGTGTCCAGCCAGGGGCAGGGCAACGCGGAGACGCCCTGCGCGTACGGGTTGAGCCCGGCGGCGTAGCTGGCGCCCTGGCAGGCGTACGCGTACACGTCCCGGCTGGCCAGCGGCGGTGCGACAAGCAGCGGCAGCAGCCAGAGCCCGACGGTGGTCAACGCCCAGCGGGTCGATGGCACCGAGTCCCGCAGCGCCCACCAGGCGTAGGCCAGCAACGCGGTGCCGACCAACCAGGCGGCGAGGACCAGCGGGCCGTTCGGGCCCTGCCAGATGCTGACCGGGTTGGAACGCAGCGGGGAGCCGGGCAGGGCGCCGCCGAGGAACGCGGCGACGGCGAGCAACGCCGATCCCGCCAGGCCGATCCAACGCGCGAGGTGGTGAGGCACGCCGGACATGCTGCCAGTACGGTGGTCGCGGTACGGAGGTGGGCATGCGGCGTAGTCGGGTGGTGGCGGTGGCCGCCGGTTCCGCCGTCGTGCTCGGCGCGCTCTGGTTGGCCCTGCCGCTGATGGGGTCGGACCTGTCCGCGCAGGTGGCCCGGGCGGACTTCTTCGCGGCCCACGGGCCCACCCCGGTCGACCTGCGGTGGTATGCGGGGGTGCAGCAGTTCGGCTACAGCCTGCTCTCCCAGCCCCTGATGGCACTGCTCGGCGTGCGGGTGACCGGCGCGCTGGCTCTGGTGGCGTCGGCCGCCGCGCTGGCCGCGCTGCTGGTCCGCGCCGAGGTGCCCCGACCGCTGCTGGGCAGCCTGGTCGGGGTGGTCACGCTGGCCGGCAACCTGGTCTCCGGCCGGGTCACGTACGCCCTGGGCGTGGCGTTCGGGCTGGCCGCGCTGCTCGCGCTGAGTCGAGGCGTACCCCGAGGAGGGCGCGGGCGGCTCGCGCTCGCTGCGTTCGCCGCGTTGCTGGCCTCGGCGACCAGCCCGGTGGCCGGCCTGTTCGTCGGCCTGGTGGGCGTGGCGTTGCTGCTCACCCGGCGGTACGCCGACGGCCTGGCGCTCGGTGTCGCGGCGGCGGTGCCGCTGGCCGCGACGGCGCTGCTGTTCGGCGACGGCGGCTGGATGAACATCAGCCGCACCGACACGGTCCGCGCGGTGCTGACCAGCCTGCTGGTGGCGGCGCTGGTGACGTACCGGCCGGTGCGGTTCGGCGCGCTGCTCTCCGCCGCCGGGGTGCTCGCCGCCGCCGCCGTGCACACGCCCGTGGGGTTGAACGCGACCCGGCTGGTGACGATGTTCGCGCTGCCGGTGTTGGCCGCCGCGGCCCGCCCGCCCGCCTGGCTCTCCGAGCGGCTGGCCCGCCGGTCGGCGCAGCGCGCCGCCCCGGCCGACGCTGCCCCGGCCGACGCCGCCCCGGCCGACGCCGCCCCGACCAGCGCTGCCGCAGCCGGGTCCACGGCGGCGGGGCGGTCGCGGCCGGCGCGGCTGCGCGGCGGTGTGGGTCTGGCCGCGCTGCTGGTGGCGGTCTGCGTGTGGCAGCCGCCGGTGGTCCCCGCCGACCTGCTCGGCATCGGTGACCCGACGAGCGCGCCGGGCTACCACGCGCCGCTGCGCGCGTTCCTGGCCGGGCAACGGCTCACCGGCCGGGTCGAGGTGCCGCCGACCCGCAACTACTGGGAGGCGGCCCGCCTCGGTGAGGTGCCGCTGGCCCGGGGTTGGCTGCGGCAGGCCGACATCGACCGCAACCCGCTTTTCTTCACCACGGTGCCCGGCGCGGCCGGCACCGGCGTACCGCTGACTCCGACCAGCTACCGGGCCTGGCTGACGGAGAACGCCGTGCAGTTCGTGGCGCTGCCGGACGCCCCGCTGTCCTGGGTGGGGCGGGCCGAGGCGGAGCTGGTCCAGGGCGGGTTGCCGTACCTGACGCCGGTCTGGTCCGGCCCGCACTGGCGGGTCTGGGCGGTGGTCGACCCGACGCCGCTGGTCGCCGCACCCGCCGAGCTGATCCGCGCTGACGGCGCGACGGTGACCTTCCGGGCCCTCACCGCCGGTCCGGTGGCGGTCCGGGTCCGGCACAGCCGGTGGCTTGTCGCATCCGGCGGCACCACGGTCACCGCCGACGGGGGCTGGACCACCGTCACCGTGCCCCGCCCCGGCGAATACACCCTCGGCAGCTGACCCGCTACCCCTCCAGCACCCGCTGGGCGGCGGCGCGGGAGCGGCGGCCGGTGCGCAGGTACTCGTCGAGGAACTCCCCCGGGTCGTCGCGCCCAAGCAGCCGCACCACGCCGGCCAACTCCACCCCGTGCCGGGGCAGTTGGTCGCCGGCCCGACCCCGGACCAGCATCAACGCGTTGCGGACCTGCGCCGCCAGGGACCACCCGGCGGCCATCTCCGCGGCGTCCGCCGGGTCGATCAGGCCGGCCCGCTCGGCGGCCGCGAGGGCATCGAGAGTACGCGTGCCGCGCAGCTCCGGCACCCTGCCCGCGTGCCGGAGCTGGACGAGCTGCACCGCCCACTCCACGTCGGCGAGCCCGCCCCGACCCAGCTTGGTGTGGGTGGCCGGGTCGGCGCCTCGGGGCAGCCGCTCGGTCTCCACCCGGGCCTTGATCCGGCGGATCTCGACGACCTGCTCGCGGGTCAGCCCCTCGGCCGGGTACCGCACCGGGTCGATCATCGTCTCGAACTCGGCGCCCAGGTCGGCGTCGCCGCAGACGAACCGGGCACGCAGCAACGCCTGCGCCTCCCACACCCGCGACCAGCGGGCGTAGTACTGCGCGTACGCGGCGAGACTGCGCACCAGCGGACCCTGCCGCCCCTCCGGGCGCAGGTCGGCGTCGACGCCGAGCGGCGGGTCCGCAGCGGGTACGCCGAGCAGCCGGCGCAACTCCTCGGCGATCGCGTGCGCCGCCGCGCTGGCGTCGCTCTCGCTGGTCCCGGCGGGCGGGTCGTAGACGAAGAGCACGTCGGCGTCGGAGAGGTAGTTCGACTCGTACCCGCCGAGCCGTCCCACGCCGATCACCGCGAACCGCAGCCCCGCCGGGGCCGGCTGGCTGGCCCGGGCGGCGCGCAGCGCGGCGGCCAACGTGGCGTCGGTGACGTCGGCGAGTGCCGTGCCGACCTCGGTGATGTCGAGCGACCCGGTGGCGGGCCGGTTCGTGCCGTCGGGTCGGCTCGGCGTGGGTGCGAGCGCGCCGGCCCGGCTGAGCACGTCCGCGCAGGCCACCCGGACCAGTTCCCGACGTCGCAGCGCGCGCACCGCACGGGTGGCCTCGACCGGGTCGGTGTGCCGGGCCGCCGCCGCCAGGAACCCCTCCCGGAGCACGTCGGGCGGGCGCGGGGCCAGCTCGTTCTCCTCGGCCAGCAGCCGCAGCGCCTCCGGGTCCCGGGCGAGCAGGTCGGCCACGTACCGGGACAGGGCGAGGACCCGGGCCAACCGCCGGGCCACCGGGCCGCCGTCGCGCAGCAGCCGCAGATACCAGGGGGTGCTGCCCAGTTTGTCGGAGACCTTGCGGTAGTTGAGCAGCCCCCGGTCCGGCTCCGGCGCGTCGGCGAACTCGCTGAGCAGCACCGGCAGCAGCGTCCGCTGGATGGCCGCCGTGCGACTCACCCCGCCGGTGAGCGCCTGGAGGTGGCGCAGCGCCCCGGCCGGGTCGGCGAAGCCGAGGATCTCCAGCCGGTGACTGGCCGCCTCCGGGGTGAGTCGCAACCCGTCGGCCGGCACCCGGGCCACCGACTCCAGCAGCGGCCGGTAGAGCAGTTTGGCGTGCAGTCGGCGTACCTCGGTGGCGTGGGTGACCCACTCGGCCCGGAAGCTCTCCACGGCGCTGTGCCCCGGCGTGGCCGTGAAACCCAGTGCGGCGGCGAGCCAGCGCAACGCGCCCGGCTCGCTGGGCACGGTGTGCGTACGACGCAGGCCCTGGAGTTGGAGTCGGTGCTCGACGCTGCGCAGGAAGCGGTAGCCGCGCAGCAGCGCCTCGCCGTCGGCCCGGCCGACGTAGCCGCCGGCGACGAGCGCGCGCAGCGCCGGGATGGTGCCGGGTACCCGCAGCGTCTCGTCGACGCGGCCGTGCACGAGTTGCAGCAACTGGACGGCGAACTCGATGTCGCGCAGCCCGCCGGGGCCGCGCTTGATCTCGCGTTCCAACTCCTTCGGCGGGATGTGGTCGATGATCCGGCGGCGCATGGCGCGGACGTCCTCGACCGCCTCGGGCCGTTCGGCCGCCCGCCACACCAGCGGCGCGAGCTGGTCGATCCACTCCTGGGCCACCGGCACGTCACCGGCGGCCGGGCGGGCCTTGAGCAGCGCCTGGAACTCCCAGGTGCGCGCCCACCGGCGGTAGTAGGCCAGGTGGCTGGCCAGGGTTCGCACCAGTGGGCCCCGGTTGCCCTCGGGTCGCAGCGCGGCGTCCACCGGCCAGGCGACGAACCCGCAGATGTGGATCAGCCGGGTCGCCACCAGGGTCGCCGCCGGCAGGTCGGCGTCCTCGGCCGCCACGAAGATGACGTCCACGTCGGAGACGTAGTTCAGCTCGCCGCCGCCACACTTGCCCATCGCCACGACCGCGAGCCGGGGCCGCTCGGTGCCCTCGGCCAGCTCCGTGACGGCGATCTCGTACGCCGCGGCGAGGGTCGCGTCGGCCAACGCGGACAGCGCGGCCATGGTCTGCTCCAGGCCGCGCCCGCCGGTCAGGTCGGCCGCCGCGATCCGCAACAGTGCCAGCCGGTACGCGGTCCGCAGCACCGCCACCGGGTTGCCACCGCCGGTCGGTTCCAGCCGCCCCTCGGCGATCGGGGCGAGCCCGTCCGGGGCGGTCCGCAGCGTCAGGCAGTGCTCGGGGTTGGCCACCAGGTGATCACCGAGCGCCGCCGACGCGCCGAGCACCGCGATCAGCCGCCGCCGCAGGCCCGGGTCGGTGTGCAGCTCCGCGAGCAGCGACGACGCGGCGCTACCGCCGCTCGGGCTGCCCCCGGCGCTGCCTGCGCTCGTGCGGCGTTCGGTCTCCACGATGCGGTGTAGTTGCCGCAGTGCCAGGTCCGGATCGGCGGCCCGGGACAGTGCGGCAAGCAGCTCCGCCGCGGTCTCGTCGGCCGGCTCCTGTTCCTCCGGCCGCCACAGCCGCAGCCCGTCCGGGCCGAGCAGATCCGCGGCGCGCGCGCCGCCGTCGCCCTCGGCGGTGCCGAAGCCATAGCGGGCGAGCCGCCCCGGTGCCCTGGTCGGCCGACTCATCAGTGCCCGAGCAGCGGCAGGCCGCGCCGGATCGTGCTGTCATCCAACTCGCCGAGGGCCAGCGCGGCGAACCGGGCCGCGAACGGCTGCCAGACCTCCTCGACATCGGCCAGCACCGAGGCGCAGGCCGCCACCACCAGCTCCGGGTCGTAGCCCAGCTCGGCGAGTTGGGTCGAGTCGGTCGCCCAGCCGGCGATCATCTCGGCGTCGCACTCGATGTGGAACTGCAACCCCCACGCCCGGTCACCGAGCCGGAACGCCTGGTGCGGGTAGCGGGTGGACGCGGCCAGCAGGGTGGCACCCCGGGGCAGCTCGGTGATCTCGTCGGCGTGCCACTGGAGCACGTCCGGGATCAGCGGCACGTACCGGAACAACGGATCGTGCTCGGCGGCGTCGCGCCGGCCGACCACACCGGGGCCGATCTCCGGCCCGGACGGGCTCCGCTCGACCAGGCCGGCATGCGCGGTGGCGAGCAGTTGCGCGCCCAGGCAGACCGCCAGGGTGGGCACCCGGTAGCGGACGGCCTTGCGTAGCAGGCCCTCCACCGCCGGAAACCAGGGAGCGCCGGGCGAGCCGTCCGGCAGCGGGTACGCCTGCTGGTCGCCGCCGAGCACCACAAACGCGGCGTACCCCTCCAGGTCGGCGGGGAGCTCGTCGCCGGCGTGCGGGCGGACCACCCGCAGTTCCAGCCCAGCTTCGGTCAGCCACTCACCCAGCCGGCGCGCGTCGTCCGTCGGGTCGTTCTCGATCACCAGCGCGGTTGCCACCCGTCGAGGCTAGCCGGTGGGCCGTGTGCCGCCATGCCCCGCCACCGGGATGCGCGCGCCGGCCGTCGATCCTGGATCCGGCGCTAGGCTCTGCGGTTGTGATCAACGAGGACACCGCCGTCGTCCGCCCGCCCGTGCTGCGACCGGGTGACACGGTGCTGCTGGTGTCACCGTCCGGGCCGACCTCGCCGGAGCGGGTGGCCCGGGGGATGGAGCTGCTCATCGGCTGGGGCCTGCGGCCGGTCCCGGCACCGCACGCGTACGCCCGCCACGGCTACCTCGCCGGCACCGATGACCTGCGGGCCGCCGACCTGAACGCCGCGTTCGCCGACCCGCAGGTACGCGGGGTGATCTGCACCCGTGGCGGCTACGGCGTCCAGCGGATCGTGGACGCCATCGACATGGCCGCCGTACGCCGTGACCCGAAGGTGGTGGCCGGGTTCTCGGACATCACCGCGTTGCAGTTCGCACTGTGGCGGGGTGCCCGGCTGGCCGGAGTGCACGGCCCGGGGGCGGCCTGGCGGGACGAGCGGACCCCGCTGCGCTCCGCCGAGTCCCTGCACGCGGCGCTGATGACGACCGAGCCGGTGTCGATCAGCGCGCTGCCCACCGAGGACACCTTCGGCGTACGCGTTCCGGGTCGCGCCACCGGCACCCTGCTCGGCGGCAACCTGTGCCTGATCGCCGCGTCGATCGGCACCCCGGACCTGCCCGACCTGACCGGTGCGGTGCTGTTGATCGAGGACGTGCAGGAGCCCCCGTACAAGGTCGACCGGATGCTCACCCAGCTGCGCCGGGCCGGCGTGCTGGACGGGCTGGCCGGGGTGGCGGTCGGGCAGTTCACCGACTGTGGCGACGGTTGGGACACCACGATCGTCGACGTGCTCACCGAACGCCTCGGCGACCTGGGCGTACCGGTGCTCGGCGGCCTGCCGATCGGCCACGGCCACGGCCAGCTGACGGTCCCGTTCGGCACCCAGGCCACCCTAGACACCAACACCAACACCCTGACAGCAACCCCCGCAGTCCAATAACCCCCGCCCTCCCCGTCCCCCTCCCTCCCTCCCCCGGCCTCTCCCCCCGCCCCCTCCCCCGGTGATCATGAGGTTGTAGTCGCTCGCCTCGGCGTGTCGCGGCAATAACCTCATGATCACCGCCGGCGGGGCGGGGGTGGGGTGGGGGTGGGGGTGGGGGTGGGGGTGGGGTGGGGTGGGGTGGGGTTAGGTGGGGGGCAGGTGGGCTACTGCGCCGGTTTCCAGGGCGGCCCAGATGCCGGCGGCGGTGCGGGTGATGCCGTGTGGTTCGGCGTTGGGGGTGGGTAGGGCGTAGCTGTCGATCCGGCCAGTGGGATCGAGGTGACCGATCCGGTTGGCTCCCCACTCGGTGAACCAGGCGCCACCGGCCGGATCGGCCACGATCGCGTGCGGACGGGCCGCACGATCGGGCAGCGGAAACTCGACGATCTCGCCGTCGGGGGTGATCCGGCCGAGCTGACCGGCGGCGATCTCCACGAACCAGATCGCACCATCGCTGCCGAGCGTGATGCCGACCGGGCCGGCGTCCGGGGTGGGCAACGGATGCAGTGTCACCCGGCCGTCGAGGTCGATCCGGCCGATCGCGTTCGCCTGGTTGAGGGTGAACCAGAGAGCCTGGTCCGCACCGGCGGTGATCATCGAGGCGAACCCGCCGGTCACCGGCAACGGGAACACCGTGACCGTGCCGTCGATGTCCACCCGGCCGATCGTGTCGGAGCTCATCCCGGCGTACCAGAGCGCGCCATCTCCTCCGGCGGCGATACCGCCCGGCCCGGCGCCGGCGGGCAGGGCGATCGTGCGCTGCTCGCCGTCGGTGCTGATCCGACCGATCCGGTCGTCTCCCGAGCGGGTGAACCACAGGGCGTCGTCCGGCCCCGCCGTGATGATCAGTGGGCGGCCGCCAGGCTGATCCAGCGGGTACGTCCGGACCGCGCCGTCGGCCCCCAGCCGGGCGATCCCGCCGGCGTGGACCAACGTCAGCCACAACGCGCCGTCGGGGCCGGCCGTGATGCCGTACGGGCCGACGCCCGGCTCGACGAGCGGTATCTCCCGAATCTCCACGGTCATCTCGACGTGCGTCCCTTCGTCGGTGAATCGCTAACCCTGACGGTTCATCACGCACTGGCGCAATCGATTTGGCCGCCGGGCAGCCAGGATTGTCAGCCCGCTGACAGGTTCGCCACGGGTTACGCCCAGCCAGCCTGGTCACTGTCGGTGATGACAGCGCACGTCACCGACCTTCTGGAGGACAGCATGTCCCGCACCATCCCCAGGAAGCACCTGCTGGCCGGTCTGGCCACCGCCGGCGTCCTCGGCGTGGGGATCGCCGCCCCGACGATCGCGTTCGCCGCGGACACCCCGACTCCGACACCGAGCGCCAGCACCGCCCCGGCCCCCGGATCGAAGGCCGACACCGCCCCCGGAGCAAAGGCCAACGCCGCTCCCGGCGCCAAGGCCGACCGGCAGAACGAGTTCGCCGAAGCGCTCGCCAAGGAGCTGGGCGTGCCCACCGACAAGGTGACCGCCGCGCTGGAGAAGGTCCGCGAGCAGCACCGGCCGGCCGATCGCCCGCAGCGCCCGTCCGCCGCGGACCGGCAGGCCGCGCTCAAGGAACGGCAGGCCGCGCTCAAGGCGCGCCTGGACCAGGCGGTCAAGGACGGCAAGCTCACCCAGGAGCAGGCCGACGCCATCACCAAGGCCATCGAGGCCGGCGTCTTCCCCGGCCCGGGCGCCCACCGTGGCCCGGGCGGTCACGGCGGACCGGGCAACGACGGCGGCCCAGCGGGTACGCCCGGCAGGTAACCCATCGGGGCAGGCCCTGGCCAGACCGGGCCTGCCCCGACTTGATCCACTCGACTTTCATGAACCCGCGGTGTCCACACCAGCCCAACACCCCCGATTCCATGAAACCGAGTCGATCAACGCCCGACGCACACCAACCAGACCCACCCGGCCGGCCGCCCTCTGGGCGGCAGACCCCGCAGGCGTCAGGCAGCGGGCTTCAGGCCGGCGGGCTTCAGGCCGGCGGGGGCGTGAAGACCCCCAGTTGGTTGCCGGCCGGGTCGAGCAGGTGGGCCAACGTGAGACCGCTCGGGGCCGTTCGCGCCGGCACCAGCACCCGGCCGCCGGACTCCTCGGCCCGTCGGCAGGTCTCCGCCACGTCGGCGACCTCGGCGTAGAACACCGCGTAGTTCGGCGACGCCCCGTCGATGGCCCGGATCGCCCCACCGATCCCGGTGTCGCCGCCGGCTCCGGTCACCCGGTAGGACCCGCCGTCGGTCGAGCCCTGCTCCTCGAAGGTCCAGCCGAACAGCTCGCCGTAGAAGCGTTCCGCCTCCTCCGGCCGATCGGTGCCGATCTCGAACCACGTGATGGGTGTCGCGGACATCTACTGCCTCCAGAGTTTCCCGTACCGGCCGAACGGCCGTCGTCTGGAACAGTTTCGGTGGCCTCCACGACAACGTCCTGTCGGTGTTTCTGTTTCAGCAGAATGTGGCGCCCTACGGCCCGTCCGCGAACCGCCGCAGCCGTTGCACCAGGTCGGGCCGACGGGAGCCGTACCAGAACGCGAAGTGCTGCGCCTCCGCCGCCGAAATCCACTCGCGATGGAGTTCGAGCTCGTACATCCGCACCACCAGCTCGCAGGTCGTCTCGTCCAACCAGTCGAGCGGATGTCCTCTGCCCGCCGCCCCACCCCGGGCCCTGGCGAGCAGGTCGCCGGCGAGCGCGACCCACCTGGCGTCGACCTGATCGTCGCGGCCCACGAAGGCGAGCACGCACCTGACGGCCGGGGCGGCATGGCCCGCAGTCAGGTCCAGTGCGTCCAGGTGTTGGAGGACATCGGCGGCGAACGCGGATGACAGCTCGGTGTCGAGGGCCAGCCGGTCCAGGAGGAAGGCGGCAACTGACTCGTCCCGCGACGTCGGCCGGTGCGGCTCAATGCTTGCCAGCAGTCGCCGGTACACCCGCTCCCGCTGCGGAAGCGGCGTGGGATGCAGCGGCAGAAGGGCAACATCGAGCAACAGTCGAGCCTCCGAGCAGTCTCCGTCCGGAAAGCTCAAGAAGTAAGTGAGGGTGTCGAAGCGCCTCTCCAGCAAGGAGAGTCTCGCCGGCTCCACGGCGTGCAGCATCGCCTCGGCGTGCGGATCGCACTCGAAATGGACGCTTCGGCGCCACAGGTCGACATCAACATCGGGGACGTACCTGTGCGCCCCGTCGCCATCGGAGGTCGGGAGGCCCAGACGGACGGGGAGGTGCCAGCGGGGGTCCGGTTCCGTCGAATCGACTCCGGGGCTCAGCGACAGGGTGAGCCGAGGCTCCCCGTCCTGCCAACCCCGGATCGGGTGGACCAGGGTCAGCAGACCGAGGTAGGCGGCGTCGTCCAGGTGGGCCCGCCACTGCACCGCCCGCCTCCGCCAACTCCGCACGGGCTGTGCACTGGACGGGAACACGTCGCCGCACGGCAGGTCAGCGATGGACAGCGCGAGCAGCAGCAGGTTCGCGGCATACACCGCGCAGCGCTCCGGCAGGTGCAACCGTCGGGGCTGGTAGGACTCGTGACGGCCCACCGGGCGCGGTTCCGACGTCACACGGAACAGTCGCAGCAGCAGGTCCAGCGCTTCGGCGCGGTGCTGCTCCGGCCACGCCGCCAGCGCCTCGACGACGAAGGTGACCACCGGCGCACGGTTGGACAGCACGGCGAACGAGAGCAACGCGTACAGCCGGTCGTCGTCGACGGGAGCATCGTCGAGCAGGGTCGCGGCCTCACGCACCACGAGGTCACGCAGAACGAGCGTGACGGTGCGGGCGATGAGAAACTCGCCGAAGGTCGCGTGCAGGAACTCGTAGGTGTGCGACGGCCCGTGCTCCCGCACCGCCGTGGAACGGTGCACGAAGAAGAACCTCCCCAGCACGATCTCGGCGGTGCTCAGCGACCCCCGCTCGTCCTGCCGGACCGTCGAGGCCCGCCGCCCGAGGAAGGGCAACGCGGCCAGGTCAGCATCGAGATCGTCCTCGCTCACCCACTGCACGCCCCGGTTGAACATGCTGAAGGCGACGACCGAGAGCCGGCGCAGTTCCTCCTCCGTCGCCCGGGCCAGGTCCCGTTCCGACAACCCGGAGGACTGCTTCAGGACCTCCCGGTGGGCGAACCGCTTCAGCAACCGTTCGTACAGCTCGCCGCGCCCCAACGCGCCGGCCGAGCGTAGGTCGTGTCCGTCGGCGTCGTAGAGCGCGAGCATCAGCAGGAGCAGCGGCTGCTCCGCGAGCTCCCGGTGCGCCCGCACCACGTCGGGGTCCAGGGGACCGGTGCCCGACGCCCGGAAGCAGTCGGCGTTGACCCGGTTCCACGTGGCCACCCAGGTATCGATCCGGGTCGCGTCGAACGGCTCCAGCAGCACCGCGACCGCGCCTGGTGGCGGCTGGGCGCGATCGGCGACGCTCGTCCGGGTGGTGACGAGCACCGCGACCGACCGTCCCTGATCCGCCTCACGACGTTGGAACGCCGCCACCCTGCGCAGGTAGTCGGTCTGGCTGGCGCCGGTGGCCTGGAGCAGTTCGTCGAACCCGTCGAGTAACACGACAGGCATGGCGTCGCCGGCCGACCGCACCAGGTCGGGCCAGGTGAGCCGCTCGCCGGTCGCCGCGCGTAGCGCCTGCTCGATCTGGTCCTGCAGGTCACCGGCGGCGTACACCTCTCGCAGCACGACGCGGATCACCAGGAAGTCGGCGGCAGGCAGTTGGGCGGCAAGGATCCGGGTGAGCACGGACTTGCCCGAACCTGGCTGACCGAGCACGAGCAACGGCGCCGTCGTCGCACCCGCCGAGGTCAGGTGCACCACGAGCGACTGCCACAGATCCTCGCGGAGTGGGCGGTCGCGCCACCAGCTCTCGTCACTGGCGCGCGCCCCGGCCCCCAACTCGGCAATCCGGCACAACGGCGGCACGTACGCCTCACCGAGCGTCGGCATCCGCAAACCCGCCGGCACGTCCCCCGACGAGACGATCGGTCGCCGCAGATCGGAGGTGTAGGCGGCGGCGAGACCGGCACGTCTGTCGTCGGGAGGGCGGCCGGTGGACATGACGGCCAGGGCCCGACGCATCTCCGCCAACCCGACCGAGATCGCCCGGAGCTGTTGGCGGGTGGCCTCGTGTTCCTGCAACCCCAGCCAGAAGTTGACCTCGAAGAAGTCCTCCGCCAACCGGGTCAACAGGTCTCGGTGCCGTCTGATGGCTACGTCCGGAAGTCGGGACAGGGCCGTGGCGGCTCTGCTCCGCAGCTGGTGGTCTGCCTGCTCCCAGACGGCCAAACCCTCGACGAAGTGCAGGACCCGGCCGGTGAGACCGTCGAAGTACGTGACGAGGGCCGCCCGCAGTGCCGGGTACGGCAGGTGTGGCCCCGGCAGTGGCGCCGCCGTGCCGAAGAACGAATCCACGATGCCGTCGCTGACCGACCCGGAACTGGCGAGTGCCAGTTGTTCCCGCTTGTCCACCGCCAGGTCGGCCGCGTCGAATGGCAGATCGACGTCGTGCAGCGCCTCGAAGAAGGCGGTCACCGCGATCACGGCGTGCGCCGCCTCCAGACGCTGCGTCCGGTCGTACCGAGACAACCCGGAGCGTTGTTCGGAGACGTTGCGTACCAACTCGTGGCCGAGCCGGACGAACTCCGCCTTGGCGTCGAAGATGCCCAGCGCTCCCGGCACACCGGCGACCGAGGCTCCCAGGAGCGACCAGCCCGTCAGCTTGTCGAACCAGGTGAAGAACCGGCTGTTCTCCCCGCCGAGCAGCCGGACGGCGTCGGCGTAGCTGAGCGTGTCGGGCACCCTGGTCCTCCCCCGCGACGGCAGACCCGCCAGCCTCCCGCAATCCTGCTCGGCGTGCTGTCAGGTATCAGACCAGGCTCAGCGGCCGGACCCGTTCCCGGGGGATGTCGAGATCCGTCGGGCGGAACTCCCGGACCACCACGTCGGGCAGCGCCTGGACGCTGCGGATCCGGTCGGTACGGAAGCAGCGCAGCTCGTCGCGCAGCCGGCACCAGGCCAGCAGATACCAGTGGCGGGGGTTGCCGAGGTAGCCCAACGGCTCGACGTCGCGCACCGAGTCCGCGCCGGCGCGGTCGGCGTACCGGATGCGCAGCACCCGCCGCGCGGCGACCGCGTCGGCGACGATGGCCGGGACGGGCGTTACCGGCCCGTCACCGACCAGGTGCACCCGGCCGGCGAGGCGGTGCGCTTCGGCGGCGTCGGCGGCCGGCAGCACCGCCACCAGTTTGCGCAGCGCGGTGGCGCCCGGCCCGGCGAACGGTGTGCCGTCGAGGCGGTGCAGCGCGACGGCCATCGCCACCGCCTCGGCGGCGGTCAGGTTGACCGGGGGCAGGGTGCGGCTGCGGTCCAGGACGTAGCCACCGGTGCGCCCGCTCTCGGCCCAGATCGGCACCCCGGCCTCCTGCAGCGCGCCGATGTCGCGCTCGATGGTCCGGCTGCTCACCTCGAAGCGGACCGCCAGCCAGCGGGCGCTGCGTGGCCGTGGCGACACCGCCCGCAGCTCCTCGACCAACGCGTAGAGCCGGTCCGTACGGTTCATGCCCCGCACGCTACGGCCGGGGTACGACGCCGGACCGGCACGCGACCGGCTCAGCGATCGGACCGGGACGCGACCGCCGTCAGGCGATGCAGGCGCAGACGATCAACGCGGCGCCGAAGTGGGTGGCGGCGCTGACCCGGGCCGCCGGGTGTGGCTCGGGCGAGCAGATGACCTCGCCGAGTTTGCCCGGGGTGAGCAGGTCCAGCACCACGAAGGCCAGCGCCATGATGGCCAGCCCGACCAGCCCGAACAGCACCGTGGAGGCGAGCCCCCGGCCGAAGTCGCTGTAGCTGGTCAGGATCGCGGTGAAGACGATCCCGGCGATGCCGAGCTGGTTGGCGGCCAGCAGCAGCCCCGCGTTGGCGTTGCGGTCGACCCAGATCAGGTCCCGCAGCCGCCCGGGGGTGAGCAGGTCGACCAGGCCGAAGCCGGCCGCCATCAGCCCCACGCCGACGATCCCGAACACGACGCTCTGCCAGGCACCGCTGAGCAGATCCTCCAGCACCGACTGCCTCCCGACTCTCCGCCCGGAGGGGTACCGGCGCGGTGATCGAGACGATAGCGGCAGCGCGCAACCGCGTCAGCCCCCCGCGCTCACAGCGCCAGGTAACGCTGCCGCTCGTACGGGGTGACCTCGCGGCGGTACTGCTCCCACTCGGCCCGCTTGTTGCGCAGGAAGAAGTCGAAGACGTGCTCGCCGAGCACCTCGGCGACCAGCTCGGACTCGGCCATCACGTCGATCGCCTCGGCGAGGTTTTCCGGCAGTGCCTCGTAGCCCATGGCACGCCGCTCGGCGCTGGTCAGCGACCAGACGTCGTCCTCGGCGCCCGGCGGCAGCTCGTACCCCTCCTCGATGCCCTTCAGACCGGCGCCGAGCAGCACCGCGAAGGCCAGGTACGGGTTGGCCGCCGAGTCCAGCGAGCGGACCTCGACCCGGGCCGAGTTGGGCTTGCCGTACGCGGGGACCCGGACCAGCGCGGAGCGGTTGAGGTGACCCCAGCAGACGTACGCGGGGCTCTCGGTGATCCGGTCCGGCAGGGCCTGCGGGAACAGCCGCTTGTACGAGTTGACCCACTGGTTGGTGACCGCCGTGTATTCCCGGGCGTGCACCAGGAGGCCGGCGATGAACGACTTCGCCACCTTGGAGAGCTTCATCGGGTCACCGCCGTCGTGGAACGCGTTGCGCTCCCCCTCGAACAGCGACAGGTGGGTGTGCATCCCACTGCCCGGCTGGTCGGTGAACGGCTTCGGCATGAAGCTGGCCTGCACTCCGGTGGAGAGCGCCACCTCCTTGACCACGTGCCGGAAGGTCATGATGTTGTCGGCGGTGGTGAGCGCGTCGGCGTAGCGCAGGTCGATCTCCTGCTGGCCGGGTGCGACCTCGTGGTGGCTGAACTCCACCGAGATGCCGATGCGTTCCAGCGCCAGCACGCCCTGGCGGCGGAAGTCGCGCGCCACGGCGTGGGTGGTGTGCTCGAAGTAGCCGCCGGTGTCCACCGGGGTGGGCACCGAGCCGTCCTGGGGGCCGTTCTCCAGCAGGAAGAACTCGATCTCCGGGTGGGTGTAGAAGGTGAAGCCCTTCTCGGCGGCCTTGGACAGCCCGCGGCGCAGCACGTGCCGGGGGTCGGCCCAGGACGGGCCGCCGTCGGGCAGCAGGATGTCGCAGAACATCCGGGCGCTCTCGCCGCTGACCCCGCCCTCGAAGGGGAACACCTGGAAGGTGGTCGGGTCGGGCATGGCCACCATGTCCGATTCGAAGACCCGGGCGAAGCCCTCGATCGCCGAGCCGTCGAAGCCGATGCCCTCCTCGAAGGCCGCCTCCAACTCGGCCGGCGCCACCGAGACGCTCTTGAGCGTGCCCAGCACGTCCGTGAACCACAGCCGGACGAACCGGATGTCCCGCTCTTCCAGCGTGCGGAGGACGAACTCCTGCTGACGGTCCACTTCCCCAACCCCTCGCGACACTCTTTTGTCCGCCTTGGCCGGGCTGCCCCGACCTGATCGCCCAGTCTTACCGGGCCTGGTTACGCAGACGTTACGCGAACTGCCGCCGGTCGTCCCCTCGTGTCCCGCCCGGCGAGCGCGAGCCCGCCGGCTGTGCCGCCCGCGTCCGCCGTCCGGACGGCCGAGCCCCTGCCGTCGCGGCCTCGCGGACGCCTGTCGCGGTAGGTGGCGGCAATCTCGTCCGAGGGTACGGATTGTCGCGCGGAGGCTGGGGCAAGATGAAGGCATGCCCACCCTGCGTCTCGCCCTGTCCCAGGTCAACCCGAGCGTCGGCGACATCGCCGGCAACGCGGACCTGGTCCGCAGCTGGACTCGCCAGGCCGCCGATGCCGGTGCCCAGCTGGTGCTCTTTCCGGAGATGATGCTGACCGGGTACCCGGTCGAGGACCTGGTCTTCCGGCGCTCCTTCGTCGCCGCGTCCCAGGCCGCCGTCGAGCGGCTCGCCGCGGACCTGGCCGCCGACGGCCTCGGGGAGTTGCCGGTCGTGGTCGGCTACCTGGACGCCGACGGACCGCCGCAGGTCAGCGGCGACGCCGAGCCCGGCCGGGGTGCCCGCAACGCCGCCGCGCTGCTGCACCAGGGCACCGTGGCCGCCCGCTACTTCAAGCACCACCTGCCCAACTACGGGGTCTTCGACGAGGACCGCTACTTCGTCTCCGGCGACACGCTGACCGTGGTGCGGATCGGCGGCGTGGACGTCGCGTTGACCATCTGCGAGGACCTCTGGCAGGCCGGCGGTCCGTTCGCCGCCGCCCGGCAGGCCGGCGTCGGGCTGGTGGTCAACATCAACGGCTCGCCGTACGAGCTGAACAAGGACGACATCCGGCTGCCGCTGGTCCGCCGCCGGGCCGTCGAGGCGGGCGCCACCATCGCGTACGTCAACATGACCGGCGGCCAGGACGAGCTGGTCTTCGAGGGCGACTCGATGATCGTGAGCGCCGACGGTGACCTGCTCACCCGGGCTCCGCAGTTCGTCGAGCACCTGCTCGTGCACGACGTCGAGCTGCCGGCCGCCACCACGGCGCCGACCACCGAGGTCATCGCGGACGGCATGCGGGTCGCGCACCACACGGTGGACGGGATTCCGCCCGCGCCGTCCGGCCCGGCCGCCACCGGCGGGCTGATCGAGCCGGTGGCCGACGAGGCCGAGGTGTGGCAGGCGCTCGTGCTGGGCCTGCGCGACTACGTCAACAAGAACCGGTTCCCGTCGGTGGTGCTCGGGCTCTCCGGCGGCATCGACTCGGCGGTGGTGGCCGCGCTGGCCGTCGACGCCCTCGGGCCGGACCGGGTGGTCGGTGTGTCGCTGCCCAGTCAGCACTCCTCGGAGCACTCCCGGGAGGACGCCGCCGACCTGGCCAAGCGCACCGGCCTGGACTACCGCGTCGAGCCGATCCAGCCGATGGTGGACGGTTTCCTGGCCAACCTGTCGCTGTCCGGGGTGGCCGTGGAGAACCTCCAGGCCCGGGTCCGGGGCGTGATCCTGATGGCCCTGTCGAACCAGGAGGGCCACCTGGTGCTGACCACCGGCAACAAGAGTGAGCTGGCGGTGGGTTACTCCACGCTGTACGGCGACTCGGTGGGCGGCTTCAACCCGGTCAAGGACGTCTGGAAGACGCTGATCTGGCGGCTCGCGAAGTGGCGTAACCGGGACGCGGATCGGCGCGGTGAGACCGCCCCGATTCCGGAGAACTCGATCGGCAAGCCGCCGAGCGCCGAGCTGAGCCCGGGCCAGCTCGACAGCGACAGCCTGCCCGACTACGACGTCCTGGACCCGATCCTGATCGGGTACGTCGACGGTGACCTCGGCCGCGACGGGCTCGTCGAGTCGGGCCACGACCCGGCGGTGGTCGACAAGGTGCTGCGACTGGTGGATACCGCCGAGTACAAGCGACGGCAGTCGGCACCGGGCACGAAGATCTCCATGAAGGCGTTCGGCCGGGACCGCCGGCTGCCGATCACCAACCGGTGGCGCGAGCACGGCTGAGGCGTACACCTGGGGGTGCCGGGTCGGTGGCGCGGCCCGGCACCGCCTCGCGGTGGCCGCCGGGCGCGGGCCTCGCGGTTTCGCGGTGGAGTGACATCTCGCACTGGGCCCTGCCGTCACCCCGTCTCGCGGTGCGACGATCGCGACGGAACCCGGGGACCGCGCAGGCGGCCTCGAGGAAGGGAGACAGAGATGGTGGAGTCCACTCCGAGCGAGGTGACCGCGTTGTACGGCGGACCGGTCACCCGTCGGGTCCGCACCCGTGACCTGATCGCCGCCAAGGAGCGCGGCGAACGGTGGCCGATGCTGACCTCGTACGACCAGTACACCGCGGGGATCTTCGACCAGGCCGGCGTGCCGGTGCTGTTGGTCGGCGACTCGGCCGCGAACAACGTCTTCGGCTACGAGACGACCCTGCCGATCACCGCCGACGACCTGCTTCCGCTGGTACGGGCCGTGGTGCGCTCGACCCGGCAGGCACTCGTCGTCGGTGACCTGCCGTTCGGCTCCTACGAGGAGGGCCCGGCCCAGGCGCTGCGCACCGCCGTCCGGTTCATGAAGGAGGGTGGCTGCCACGCGGTGAAGCTGGAGGGTGGCCGCCGCTGCGCCGCGCAGATCGCCGCGATCGTCGGTGCCGGCATCCCGGTGATGGCGCACATCGGCTTCACGCCGCAGAGCGAGCACACTCTCGGTGGCTACCGGGTGCAGGGCCGGGGCGACACCGCCGACGAGGTGCTCGCCGACGCACGGGCGGTGGCGGAGGCGGGCGCGTTCGCGGTGGTGCTGGAGATGGTGCCGGGCGAGGTGGCCAAGCGGATCACCCACGAACTGGCGATCCCCACGGTCGGCATCGGTGCCGGCCCGGACACCGACGCCCAGGTGCTGGTCTGGCAGGACATGGCCGGCCTGCGCACCGGCAAGGCGCCACGTTTCGTGAAGCGGTACGCGGACCTGGCCGGCGCCCTCACCGACGCCACCCGCCGCTTCGCCGACGAGGTCCGTGGCGGCGAGTTCCCGACCGCGGAGCACACCTTCTAGGCGTGATCCACCCGGCTTTGCCGAAGACGCGGTGTCCCTGACCTCGGGACACCGCGTCTTCCGGAAACCGGAGTGGATCACACCGCTCGGGTCAGAGGTCGGTGACGCGGATCCCGGCGTGGGCCTTGTAGCGCTTGTTGATGGCGATCAGATTCGCCGTGAACGCCTCGATCTGGTGAGCGTTGCGCAACCGGCCGGCGTAGATGCCGCGCATTCCGGGGATCCGCGCCGCGAGCGCCCCGACGATGTCGACGAGCTCACGGTCCTCGGTGCAGATCAGCACGTCGAGGTCGATCCGGTCGACCTCGGGGTCGGCCAGCAGCGGGGCGCTGACGTGGTTGAACGCCGCGCAGACCCGGGAGTCGGGCAGCAGCGCGGCAGCCTGCTGCACGGCGCTGCCCTCGGCGACGGTGAGCGCGTACGGGCCCTGCTTGTCGAACCCCAACGGGTTGACACAGTCGACGACGATCGTCCCGGCGAGCGGCTCGGCGAGTGCGGCGACTGTCGCGGCGTGCCCGTCCCACGGCACCGCGATGATCACCACGTCGCTGCGGCGGGCCACCTCGTCGTTGGCCGCGCCGGTGATCCGCACGTCGGCCGGCATCCGGGGCAGCGCGGCGATCTCGGCGGCGGACTCGGCGGCCCGCTCCGCCGACCGGGAACCGATCAGCACCGTCTGCCCGGCTCGGGCGAGCCGGTAGGCGAGGCCACGACCCTGATCGCCGGTGCCACCGATGATGCCGACCGTCAGCCCGGACACGTCGGGCAGCGTGCTCGCGTCGTATGCCATGGGCTCATCCTCGCAAACCGTCAGGTCCGTCAGCAGCGGCAGGCGTTGTGACAATCCCCGCTGCCGGCGAGCCCGCCGCCCGCGACGCCACCCGCGGCGACGGGCGGGACCGCCGCGAGTCGGCTCAGGCCAGCTCGAACAGCACCGTGCGGGCTGCCGGGTCGGCGGTGACCAGGCGGGCCCGGACCCGTTCGCCGAGCGGCAGGTCGCCGTGGCAGCGGGCCCGGACCGGTGGGGTGTCCAGGGCAACCGTGCCGCCGGGCGGGCGGGGCCGGGACTTGCCGTTGGGTGGGGCGTCGACGTCGAGCACGGCCGCCTCGAAGGTCTCCCCCACCCGGTCGGCAAGCAGCACCGCCTCGACCAACTCGACGGCGCCCCGGGCCGCCGCCGAGGCGACCCGGTCGGTGCTGGCCATCACCTCGGGCAGCCGGGGCAGCGCGTCGCGCGCCCAGTCGGGCACGTCCCGACCCGCGTGCAGGGCCAGGCAGACCTCGGTGGCGTACCTGTCGGCCAGGCGTCGCAACGGCGCCGTGACGTGGGCGTACGCGGCGGCCACACCGCCGTGCTCCGGCTGCTCCGGCCGCGTGCCGTCGAAGGCGGTGTACGCCGCGCCGCGCATCAGCTCGGCCGCCTGGTCGATGAAGGCCGCGGAGCGCGGCTGCGTGGCGTCCAGGCCGGCGATCACCTCGCCGGGGCCCGCGCCGTCCGGCCAGTGCACGCCGAGCGGGGCGGCAGCCGCCCGCAGCCGCTGCACCGCCTCCGGTTTCGGGGCGGGCATCGTCCGCAGCAGGCCGATCCCACCGGCCAGCATGATGTCGGCGGCGGCCATGCCGGTCAGCAGGGAGATCCGCGCGTTGTGCTCCTCCATCGGCACCGGCCCGCGCAGCACCAGCCGCCAGCCGTCGCCGTCGGGCTCCACGTCCTGCTCGGGTAGCGGCAGGTTGATGGCGCCGCGGCGCAGCCCCCGGGCGGTCAGTCGCTCACCGATCTCGGGCAGCAGCGCGATCGGCTCGGGCAGTCGCCCGGCGTCGGCCGCCGCCTGCACCCCGGTGTAGTCGAGTTTGGCGCGGCTGCGCACCAGGGCGCGTTCCAGCTCGACGGCTACCGTGCCACCGTCGGCGTCCAGGTCGATGGTCCACACCACGGCCGCCCGGTCGTCGTCCGGCAGCAGGCTGGCCGCGCCCTCGCTGAGCGTCAGCGGATGCAGCGGCACGTGACCGTCGGGCAGGTAGACCGTCTGCCCGCGCCGCCAGGTCTCCTCCTCCAGCGCGCCACCCGGCTCGACGTGCGCGGCGACGTCCGCGATCGCGTACCGCACCCGGTAGCCGCCGCCCGGACGGCGGGCAAGGTGCATCGCCTGATCCAGGTCACGCGAGCTGGCCGGGTCGAGCGTGACGAACGGCACGTCGGTGCGGTCGACGGATGGCCGCGGCGGCGCGGCGGCGGCCGCGTCGGCCTCCCGTTGGGCGGCCGCCGGGAAGCCCTCGGGCAGGCCAAACTCGCGGCGCAGTGCGCCGAAGTCGATGCGGGGCGCGAGTACGCGTCGAATGACCACGGGTCAATCCTGACAGCGCCGGCGGTGATCCGCTTCCGGTGACCGGCCGAGATCTTCGCCGAACCGCCCCGCCCGTTCCGCCCCGCCCCCCTTGGAGCAGCGGGCGGACCCGCCACCGCGCAAGCGGCGTCGCGGTGAGGGCACGGCGGGACGAGCCGGGCCGAGACGCACGTGTCCTCAGCCGGTCGCCTTCCGGGCGGTGCTGCGCGTACTCCGGGGGGTGGTGGCTCGGGCGGCCACCGGGCGGGCCGGCGACTTGCGGGCGGTCACCTTGCGGGCCGGGGCCTTGGCCGCGGTGGTCTTCTTCGCCGGGGCCTTCTTCGCCGCCGCCTTGCGGGCGGTACTCGACGATGTGCCGGTCGCCTTCGCGGCCGGCGCCTTCTTCGCGGCGGCCGTGCGGACGCCGCCGCTCGGGCGGGTGGAAGCGGCCTTCTTCGCGGTGGTCTTCTTGGCCGGGGCCTTCTTCGCCGGGGCCTTCTTGGCGGCTGTCTTCTTCACCGCGGACGCCTTGGTCGCGGCCTTGCGAGCCGGTGCCTTCGCCGCGGCGGTGGTCCTCTTCGCCGCCGACGCCGTGGTCTTCTTCGCGGCGCCGGTCGTCTTCTTCGCGGCGCTCGTCGTCTTCTTCGCCGTGCCCGTTGTCCTGGTCGCGGCGGTGGTGCTCGTGCGTGCCGTGGACGCGGGGGCCCGCTTCGCGGCGGTGGTCGTCTTGCGGGTGGCGGTCGAGGTCTTCGCCGGGGCCTTCCGGGCCGCCACGCTGGTCTTGGTCGCGGCCCTCTTCGTCACACCGGCCTTGGCGGCGGTGGTCTTGGCTGCGGTGGTCCTGCTCGCGACGGTCTTGGTCGCGGCCTTCTTCGCCGGGGCCTTCTTCGCCGCCGTGGTGGTCTTCTTCGCCGGGGCGCGCCCCGCGCCGCCGGCAGCCTTCCGGGCCGGAGCCTTCGCCGCGGCGGCGCTCGCGGTGGACTTGCGCACGGGGGTGGTCCGGCTCGCCGCCGTGTTCCGTTCGGCCGCGGCGGTCTTCTTCGCGGTGGTGCGGCGGGCGGTCGGACGGGTGGTGGCCTGCTGTGCTTCGGCCATCGTGGTTCCCTCCTCGGGGACGTGCTCTCGCGTGCGTCCTCGCGGAGCACGAAATACCTCGGCACGGGCCGTCCCGCGCCGTCTACCTGTCCTCCCCGGCCCAACGAGCGTCCTCGGCATCCCACGCCTCGTTGCGCTCCTGCACTCGTTGCAGGGCGTTCTCCGCGTCGGCCGCCGAGTTGTACGGGCCGAGAACATGCTTCGCCGGACACACGTCGGCGTCCGTCTCGACCCGGTGGTGCCGGGTGCACCAGTAGAAATGCCCACCACGTTCGCTGTCGCTCATGGGAATCACTGTGCACCGCGAACCGACCGGCCGCCACCGGATCGCGCAAGTCGCCGACCCTCTCCACAGTAGATATGCATCGGCCCTGGCGGGGCAGAACACCCGAAATAGGTCGATCGGGCTGGCTGACGCGACGGCTGGCCAGGGGGTCGCGGCCTATGATCGCCCGATGGCGACACCGGACTACATCGTGGGGTTGCGCAAGCACGTCGGTCACGACCTGCTCTGGCTGCCGAGTGTCAGCGCCGTCGTCCGCAACGACGCCGGTGAGCTGCTGCTCGGCCAACGTGCCGACGACGGCCGCTGGTCGGTGGTCAGCGGCTTCGTCGAGCCGGGCGAGCAGCCGGCCACCGCGCTGGTGCGCGAGGTGCGGGAGGAGACGGGCCTGGACGTGGCCCCGGTGCGCCTGTCCAGCGCCGTCTCCCATCCGCACACCTATCCCAACGGTGACAGGTGCGAGTACCTGAATCTGGGCTTCCTGTGCCGGCTGGTGGGCGGCACCGCCCGGGTCAACGACGACGAGTCGCTGGCCGTGGGGTGGTTTTCGTTGGACCGGTTGCCCGAGTTGGACAAGCACGCCCTGCTGGTCATCGCCTACGCGCTGCGGGAGAACCAGGTGGCCGGTTACCTGGAGCCGGGCACGACGTGGGACGACGTGCCCGACTGAGGTTCACACCGGGGTCGGCGTGAGGGCGACCGGCGCGGTGGGCGCGGACCGCGCCGCCCGGATGGTGTACGCGAGGGCGTACGGCGTGCAGGCCAGGTAGAGCATCGGTTCCAGCGGCACGTGGAGGGTGATGATTCCGAAGATCTCCCAGGGGATGGCGGGCCGGGGCAGGGCGATGTTCCAGTCTGTCCAGGCGGCGAGGAGCCACAGCGGCGCGGAGATCCGGTCGATGCTCTCCACTGGCGTCGGACCGATGACCGGGCCGGCGCGACTGCCCGCCGCGATGGCATCGACGACGGCGAGAACCACCGCGAGGTCGGCGACGGCGAGTGCGCCGAGGACGCCCACCCACCAGGCCGCGCGGAGGCGATTGTGGGCGGCGAGGCTCGCCGCGGCCCAGAGCGCCAGCGTCAGACCGGCCAACCAGAGCAGCAGCCCGGGTACCGAGGTGGCCAGGTCCTCCGGGACGAGAGCGGACAGGCACGCGACCACTGTCACGCCGATGGGCAGCACCACGCCGAGCGCGATGCGCAGCGGGCCGTCGAGTGCGCCGTGCCGGGCCCAGCGCGCGGCGACCATCGCCAGCAACACCGCCAGCACGACAGTGACCGCCGTCCAGATCGGCTTCTGTGCCCGCTCCGGCCAGTCCACTCCCGCCAGCCAGGGCTGAATCGGGTCCAGCACGTACGCGCCGCCGATCACGATCGCGACGCAGGCGATCGGGGACAGCAGCAGAGCCGCCGCGGTACGGCCGACTCGACCGCGCAGCAGGCGGCGGTCGACGACCGGGGCGCCGGCCCGGCTGACCGCGAGGCTCACCGCGAAGCCGAGCATTGTCGTCCAGCGACCGGTCTCGGCGAGCACGTGCACCTCGGCGGCCCACTCGCGGCGCAGCTCGTGCCGCAGATCGGCCGGCCAGCGGCGCGCCGCCAGATCCAACAGCACCTCGGCGATCCGGCGGGTCACCACGCCGGTGCCCCGGTGGGCTCGGTGCCACCCCACGAGGGACGACCGTCGGGGATCGCGGCACGGAGGTCGGCGAGCGCCTGCCGGGCCTGCGCCACGCCTTCGGCGGTGAGGCGGTAGTAGCGACGGGCCGGCCGGCCGGCCTGGACCGGGTCGATCGGCTCCCAGTCGGCGGCCAGCCAGCCGGCCTCCTTCAGCCGGTGCAGCACCGGGTAGAGGGTGCCGCTGGCCAGGCCGGTCAGTCGCATCAGGTCCAGCCCGTAGCGCTGCTCGTCGGGCTCGGCGAGCAGCGCCGCGAGCACCTTGGCGACCGGAATGGTGATCCGCATCCGACCACTGTATCGGAACTCTACATAGGGGTGGGGGTGCGCTCGACCGGGATCCACAGTTCGGCGTCCGCCACGGTGCCGTCCGCGGACACCCGAACCCGGGAGATCTCCGGTCCGGGTCGGCTGCGGTACGGGTTGGACGGGAACCACTGGGTGAACACGTCGCGCCACAGGTGCTGCACGGCCTGCGGAAACGCCCCGGAGGTGGTGAACACCGCCCACGTGCCGGCCGGCACCGGCAGCGCGTCCAGATCCTCCGGCGGCACGGCACCGGTCACCACGCCGTGCCAGTAGTCCAGCTCGGTGCCCTCCTGCCGACTGTCGGCGACGTTGTCGCTGACGTTGACGATCCCCTGCGGCTCCTGGTCGGAGAGCGCCTCGATCCGCGCGGTCGTCTCCGTGTCGATGCTCCGGACGAACGCGACGATCGCCGGGTTCATCCCCTCGTGCACCAGTGGGACCCGGGCCCTGCGTCCCACCAGTGCGAACGCGTCCTTGTCGACGATCCGGTACTCCATGCTGCCGCTCCCTTCGACGGTGAGTCGGAAGGACATCCGGGGCTGGGCACGCAGCGCTGCCCCCGTACGCCGAGCCTCTCCGGGCCCCACGCCGTGCACGGCGTGGAACGCCCGGGCGAACGCCTCGGCCGATCCGTAGCCGTAGTGCACCGCGACGTCGAGCAACGTCCGCTCCCCCGCCAGCACGTCCGCGCCAGCGACGGTGAGCCGACGCCGCCGGACGTACTCCGACAGCGGCATGCCGGCCAGCGCCGAGAACAGCCGCCGGAAGTGGTACTCCGACGTCAGCGCGATCCGCGCCAGCTCGGCCACCTCGACCTTGCGGTCGAGGTGGCGCTCGATGTGCGCCATGGCCTCGTTGAGCCGCTCCAGCACCCGGTGCTCCCTTCCTTTGGAGCACCAACGCTAGGTCGCCGGGCCGGTGGCCGACCCGACATCCGATGCCCGCATCGGTCGGGTGCGACCGCACCGGTCGTCGTGTCGTAGCCTGGCGGACTTGCAGGGCAGCGAGGCACCGCCAACCCCGACGTCAGCGGGCCGGCTGTTGCATGATCCAGGTGGGGACGGGCTTCGACAGGGTGCCCAGCACCTCCCAGCCGGCGCGGCGGTACAGCTCGACGTTGGCCGGGTAGCTGGTCTCCAGGATCGCCGGCAGGCCGTCGGCGGCGGCGCGGGCCAGCCCGGCCCGCATGACGGCACGGCCCCAACGGCGTCCGGCGCTGTCGGGGTGGGTGCCCAGCACACCGAGGTACCAGAACGGGTACGTCGGCAGGGCGGCGTGCACGGTGTCGTCGTAGCCCCGGACGCGGGCCAGCACGTCGGCGGGGTATCGCGCTTCCTCCGGCGACCCGGGGCCGACGCCGGGGGCGTCCGGCGGCGCGTCAACCGGCGGCTCGGCCGGCGGCTCCCAGATGGCGACGGACGCACCGCCGCCGATCGTCCAGATCGACGACCTGTGCACCCGCTTGTCGAAGAGGTCCCCGAAGAAGACAGCGGCGTAACGCGGATAGGTGTCCTCGTCCGGGAACAGATGTCGCAGGATGGGATCCTTGACGAATGCGGCAACCAGCGTGGCGACCACCGCATCGCGGTCCGTTGGCGTGGCGAGGGTGATCTCAGGCGTCGTCACAGCAGTCGATGCTATCCCGGGATGGGCGCGCGTCAGCCGAAGGTGAAGGCGTACGCCTCGGCGCCGGGCGCACCGAACGTGATCTCCAGGGTCCGCTCACCGACCGCGCCGTCCTGGCGGACAAGCTGGTAGAGGCGGCCGTCCTCCAGCACACCGTTGCCGTCGGCGTCGACGTCGACGCCGTGCGACGGGCCGGGTGCCGCACCGTCGAGCAGCACACGGAACGGGATCGACGCTCCCGCCTCGGGGGCCAGCACGAGATGCGCGTCGCGGGCGTGGAACCGGAAGGCGATGCCGCCGCCGGCCCGGTCGAGCACGACGTTCTCCGACCCGATCGTCCACTCCCCCGACAGGGCCCACGTGTTGACGTTCAGGCTCTCCGGCACCTGGTAGGCGCGGCGTTCGTCGAGCGCCGGGCCGTTCGGCGACGCGAAGTGGTCGCCGCGCCGGAAACCGAGGTACGTCTCGGGCGTGCGCAGGTTGGTCCAGTCGGCCTCCGCCTCCGGGCCGACACCCTTGACGGGTACGGGGTCGCGCTCGATGCCGAGCAGTTGCTGGAGCATCCGCTCGGACTGCTCGTAGCGCCCCTCACCGAAGTGCTCGTCGCGGATGACCCCGAGGGTGTCGACGAAGTAGAGCGCCGGCCAGTAGTGGTTGTCGAACGCGCTCCAGATCGCGTAGTCGTTGTCGACAGCCACCGGGTAGTCGATCGATCGCGCCGCGACCGCCCGCCGCACCCAGTCGACCTCGTGCTCGAACCCGAACTCCGGCGTGTGCACCCCGACGACGATCAGCCCGTCGTCGCGGTACGCCTGCGACCAGGCACGCACGTACGGCTCCTGACGCAGCCAGTTGATGCAGGTCAGCGTCCAGAAGTTGACCAGGACGACGCGCCCGCCCAGGTCGGCGGGGCCGAGTGGCTCGGAGTTGAGCCACTCGGCCGCCCCGTTCAGCGCAGGCAGGTGCACGGCCATCTAGCGCAGCGACCGGAAGGCGGTGCGCAGCTCCTCGGTGAAGATCTTCGGCTGTTCCCAGGCCGCGAAGTGCCCACCCACGTCGAGCTTGTTGTAGTAGATGAGGTTGGGGTACGCCTGCTCGGCCCAACTCTGCGGCGCCTCGTACAGCTCGTCGGGAAAGACGCTCACGGCGACCGGGATGGTCACGCCCTTGGCGGCGAAGAACGACAGTTTGTTCTCCGCGTACAGGCGGGACGCGGAGACCGCGGTGTTCGTCAGCCAGTAGAGCGAGATGTTGTCCAGGATGTCGTCGCGGGTGAGGCCCGCCTTGGCGCCGTCGAAGACCTGTGCGATCAGGGCGAGACTCTTCGCGTCGTGGTCGAGCAGGAAGGACGCCAGACCGACCGGAGAATCCGCCAGGCCGGTGAGTGTCTGCGGCCGTGTCGCCATCATGAGGGCGTACGCGACGTGTTTCCAGACGTAGTTGGCTTCCTCGGCGGCGCGCATCTCGTCGGCGGACAGACCGGACGGCAACGAGCCCATGGCGTTGTTCGCGCCGGTGGTGTCGCCCTGGAACAGCAGGTCGATCTCGGGTGGGATCGCACCGGGCATGTTGGTGTGGATGCCGAGCAGTTCCGCGGGCGCCTGGAGGCCCATCTGATCCACGATGACCGCGCCCCAGTCGCCGCCCTGCGCGACGAACCGGTTGTAGCCCAGACGCGTCATCAGCTCGGTCCAGGCAGTCGCGATCTTCTGCGGGTTCCACCCCGACGTGGTCGGCTTGCCCGAGAAACCGTGGCCCGGCAACGACGGGATCACCAGGTGGAAGGCGTCCGACGCGCTGCCACCGTGCGCGGTGGGATCGGTCAACGGCTCAATGATCTTCAGCTGCTCGATCACCGATCCGGGCCACCCGTGGGTGACGATGAGCGGCAGCGCGTCCTCGTGCTTCGAGCGCACGTGGATGAAGTGGATGTCCACCCCGTCGATGGTGGTCATGAACTGCGGTACGGCGTTCAGTCGCGCCTCGACCTTGCGCCAGTCGTACTCGTTCTCCCAATAGCGGGCGACGGCCTGAATTGTCGCGAGTGGCACGCCCTGCGACTGGTCGTCCACCGTCTCCTTGTCCGGCCAGCGGGTCGCCTTGATGCGCCTCTTCAGGTCGTCGAGGTCGGCTTGCGGAATGTCGACGCTGAACGGCCGAATCTCCGTGGTAGCGGGACGGGTCTTGGTTTTGACAGCCATGCGTGTTCCTCTCCGTCTGGGTTTGCGCCTCGTGAGGAGAAAACATGGGTTGCAGGCGCTGCCCGGCCTTTGTGTGCCAATTCGAGATGGGCACGCCGCCGCCATATCTCGGAGCCTAGAACGCCGCACCCGTCGCTCGTGGCGATACGACTCGTGGCGATACGAGGAGCCCTCTCACCGCTCAGGTCCGGGTGCCGCGACGGCGTGTTCGGCGGCGCGGCTGACCTGCTCCCAGCCGGCCCAGGTGGCCATCCGCCGGCGGGAGATGTCGAACGCCAGGTCGTACACCATGCTCCCGAGCAGGAGCCGCAGCGGCGGGTCGTCGCTGTCGACCAGGCGCAGCAACGCCTCGGCGGCCAGCCGGGGCGCGCTGTCGATCGAGCCGTCCGCCCACTGCCGCTCCAACTCGGCCCGCAGCGGCGCGTAGGCCGGCAGGGGCGTGGTGGCGCTCAGGCTGGTGTAGAGGTCGGTCCAGTATCCGCCCGGCTGCACGATGCTGAGCGTGACGCCGAAGGCCGCCGCCTCCATCGCCAGCGCCTCGCTCATGCCCTCCAGGGCGAACTTGCTCGCGCTGTACAGGCCGGTGCTCGGAAAGCCGCCGAGCGCGGCGATGCTGGAGATCTGCACGATGTGTCCGGACCGCTGGGCCCGCAGGTGTGGCAGCACGGCCTGGCTGACCCACAGCGCGCCGAAGACGTTGACCTCGAACTGGGCGCGCGCCTGCTCCTCGGTGAACTCTTCGATCATGCCCATGGACAGGGTGCCGGCGTTGTTGACGACGATGTCGAGGCGTCCGAAGTGCTCGACGGCGGTGTGCACGGCGGTGATGACCGCCGCCCGGTCGGTCACGTCGAGGGTCAGGGCCAGCAGCCGGTCGGCGTGCCGCTCGTCGAAGTCGTCAGTCGCGATGGTCCTCGCGGCGGCGACCACCCGGTCACCGCGGTCGAGCGCGGCGTCGGCGAACGCGCGGCCCAGACCGCGGCTGGCGCCGGTGATGAACCAGGTACGCATGGGGGTCTCTCTTCCCTCGTGACGAGACGAGACGGTCCGTCTCGTGATGCCAGAAGAGTAAGCCTCAGACGGGAGGCCGTCAAGACGATACGGTCCGTCTCGTTACTGGTATCGTGCCGCCTCATGACGCCCAACACGGCACGCCGGCGAGAGACCTCCCGACGCGCCATCCTCGGCGCGGCCTTCGACCTGCTCCAGGAGGTCGGGTACGCGAAGGTCAGCATCGAGGGCATCGCCACGCGCGCCGGGGTCGGCAAACAGACCATCTACCGCTGGTGGCCGTCCAAAGGCGCGGTCATCTTCGACGCGTTCCTCCTGCTCAGCGAGGCCACCGAAGGTGGGCCGCCAACCCTGCCGGACACCGGCGACCTGGCGGCGGACCTGACCCTGGTGCTGCGCGCCACGGTCGAGGAGATGAACGATCCCCGGTACGAGCAACCGATGCGCGCGCTGGCCACCGAGATCGCACACGACCCCGAGCTGGCGGCGGTCTACGCCGAACGATTGGACGGGCCGTTGAAGGAGGCCAAACGGCAGCGCCTGCGCAGCGCGCAGCAGGCCGGCCAACTCGCCGAGGACATCGACCTGGACGTGGCGGTGGACCTGATCTGGGGGCCGGTGTTCAGCCGCTGGCTGCAACGCGGTGGGCCGCTCACCGCCGAGTACGCCGACCTCGTCGTCAGCACCGCCCTGAACGGACTGCGCCCCCGCCGATCCGCCGAGTGACGACAGCTGGGACGGCTTTGCGCTGCCCCCGAGCCATGCGGCAACATCAGGCGCCGTGACGGCACCAGGCACGGCCCCCGACGACGACAACGGCACACCTCGGTCGAGTCGGCGGGTCAGACACTGGCTGGCCGGCGCCGGGGTCACCGCGCTGGCGGCCGTACTCGGCATCACCCTCGCCGTCCGCGGCGGTGCCACCCCGGCCTGCGCCGCCCCGCCGACCGGCAATGTCGTCCACGCCGCCCCGCCGAGCGGCAACGCCGTCCACAAGGGAAAGGCCAGCTTCTACGACGCGGGCCGCTCGGGCGGCACCTGCTCCTTCCCGGGCCCGCCGGCGGACCGGCTCTACGTGGCCCTCGGCGCGTCCGCGTACGCCGGGTCGGCGGCCTGCGGCAGCTACCTGGACGTGACCGGCCCGAAGGGCAAGGTCCGGGTCCTGGTCATGGACCAGTGCGGCGGATGCGGCGCCGGCAAGATCGACCTCTCCGACGAGGCGTTCGCCAAGATCGCCGACCGGGCGCAGGGCATCGCGCCGGTGACGTACCGCGCGGTGGTGAACCCGCCACTCGACGGCGGCCTCACCTTCCGGATGAAGAGCGGCGCTTCGCGGTACTGGTTCGCGGTGCAGGTCGGCAACCACGGCAACCCGCTGCGCACGGTCGAGGCGGCCGGACCGGGCGGCGGCTTCCGCAAGGCGGCCCGGCAGATCGACAACTACTGGACCGTCGAGAGCGGGCTCGGCCCCGGGCCCTACCGGATCAGGGTCACCGACGTGTACGGGCGCCAGGCGACCGCCACCGGTATCCGGATGACCCCTCAGCGCATCCAACGCAGCACGGCCACCCTCGCCAGTGCCGCCCCGCCCAGCGCTTCCCCCTCGGCCCCGCCGAGCCCCACCGTCGCGCCCTCGCCGACCCCGACGGAGTCGGCCGCACCGACGACGACAGTCGAGGCGCTCGCCGGTGCCGCCCCACTCGACCGTCCGCACTGCTGACCCGCCCAGTCGCCGACACGGAAACCTCGGAGTGGGGCTCGACCGGCGAGGCCGGCGGGCCAGGCACAACCATGGCCGGCATCGCGGGCAGAACCGGACGCAGCCCCAGGCCGGACTATGATCACCCGCCGTGACAGTCAGACGGTTCGAGGACGACGAGGCCCGTAAAGGCGACCTGGCGGCCGCGCGGCCAGGGCGACGTCCCGCCTGGCGTTCAGTGGTTCTCGCGGCGCTGGCCGCGGTGCTCGTGCTCGCCGGCTGTTCGAGCGGCCCGGCCAGCCCGCCGACCACCGGGGCCTCCCCGCCACGCTCGACGAGCGGGCTGGGTCAGGCGCCGGACGTGCGGCCCAGCGAGTCAGGCTCGGTCAGCGCCGACGAGGCGCAGCGCCGACGCTTCACCGCGGCGGCCACCCTACTCAAGACCAAACCGGGGGTCCTCGGCATCCTGGTGCGCGACCGGCGGACCGGCGAGCTCTGGCAGGCAGGGACCACCGACCATCCGATCTGGACAGCCTCCACCATCAAGCTCGCGATGGCCGTGGGCCTGCTGGAGCGTGCCCGCGCGGGCGAGATCACCCTCGACGCCACCGCACGCCGGCAGATCGCCGACATGCTCAACGTCTCCTCCGACGACGCGGCGACCGCCCTGTGGAACCGCTACGGCCGCGACAGCCAACTCACACGCTTCCAGCAGCGCTACGGAATGACCGGGCTGACCACCGTCGCCGGCTACTCGCGCTTCTGGGGACACCTCAAGTGCACGGCGGACGATCTACAGCGGTTGATGTCGTACGTGCTGGACCGCCTCAACCCGACCGACCGGGCCTACCTCCTCGACGCGATGCGCTCGGTCGGCGCGATCCAGCACTGGGGCATCTGGGCGGCCGGCGCCGCACAGCAGCCCGGCACCAAGAACGGCTGGTCGATCGAGCCAGACCCGGGCGGTAAGCACTGGGTCACCAACACCGTGGGATTCGCCGGCGACGGCCAGCGTTATGTCGTCGCCATCATGTACCAACTCCCACCCGGCAAGACGATCGACGCGGGGGTGCACACGGTGAGCGACCTGGTCGCCACCGTCTTCGGGGCGCGGACCCCGGCGCGGGTCACCGTGCCGGACCCCAGCACCGGACTCTGAGGCTGCCGGCCCTGATCAGCGGAACGGGCGCGCGACGATCGCGAACAGCGTCCGGAGCAGCACCACCACGCGGTACACCGCGTACACGATCCACCCGAGGAACAGGGCGGCGGCGGTGGCGAGCAGGGCACGCCCCACGTAGCTCGTCTCCTCGACCACCAAGCCGCCCGCGATCATGACGGTGGCCACGACACCGAGCAACACGACAGCCCGCCCCACCCCCTTCGCCGCCTCCCACAGGGCGGTCGCGGGTGCGCGGGCCGGCACGGCTCCCGATGGGGGCAGGGTGGGCGACGCGACGGATGCCGGGGCCCGCGCCGCCAGTTCGTCGAGTTGCCGACCCGCGGCGCGGTCCCGCTCGTCGGCGGAGCGACGCAGGACCGCCTCCAGTGCCCGCAGGTCGTCCCGATCGCGGAGCAGCCCGGTGCGTGGATCAGCGAGGAGCAGCAGCGGCACCGGAGGCCCCTCGTCAGCCGAGCGCGCCAGCACCCACGCCTTACCGAAACCGCTCAGCTGACCCGGTTGCCGCACGTGGACGATCCCCGACAGCAGGCTGATCGGGGGTGCCGCCGGGTCAGGACCGATCACGAGGCCGGCGCCGTCGATCATCGCCTCCCCGTCGACCAGATCCCGGCAACCCTCGGTGAACTGCCGCACCCCTGTGGTGACGACGCCGACCACCACCAGGGACACGACCAGCACGAGGACGCCGAGCAGTTCGTTACGCGGCGCCACCGCATCGATCAGCAGCAGCGGAGGAACGAGGACGAACAGGTACCAGCCGGCGAACAGCAGGGCCCGACGCCGGTCCAGCCACCGCACCAGCCGGGCACGGTCGGGCTCGTCGGGAAAGCGCCGCAGGGGGACCGCGTCGGTCGGCAGGACCGGTTGTCGACACAGGTCGTGCAACAGGTCACCCGCCAGCTCCGCCAGGTCCCGCGCGAACTGACCCTCCTCGTAGTCCACCTCGCGGAGTGTGAATAGTTCGATGGCCGCCTGCCCGTCCACCGGGCTCTTCTCGGGCAGCGGGACGCCCAGGCGCACCCCGGCAGCCGGCACCAGCAGCAGACGCGGACCCCGCAGGGTGCGCCGGCCGACAGCCGCCGGATCGTCGACGAGCACCACCGCGGCAACCTCGTCCCACCGCAGGTGGCGTTTCAGTTTCGGGGTCCGCACCGACAGGCCCCGCCGGTCGACGTCGACGCGGAACGGCGACACCGCGTCCCGCACCAACCGGCCACCCAGCGCCAACCCGAGCGCCACAGCCGCCGCGCCCAGCACCAGGCCGATCCAGGCGACATCCAGCAGTTGGTACGCGATGACGACAGCTCCGGTGAGCAGCAGCACCCCGAAGAACAGGAGGACAACACGGTCGAAGTACGGTTGCCGTACCTTCACCGCCTCATCGTCCAGCACGAGGTCAAGGCGTCTGTCGCGCCGGATTGCGCCATCATCGGCCCGGCGGCCTCACCGCTCGGGTCGAGCCTGACTTGTGTGCCGCTTCGGACGCCGGGCCCGGGACAACCACCCGAGGAACCGGGCGTGCATCGCGGTCGGGTCCGGGCGCAGGCCCAGGCCGTACACGTCATCGATCGCCTCGTGCATCGACGCGGCCAGGTAGAACGCCAGGGCGATCGAATGGCCGTAGAACTCGGCCGCGAGGTCGAGCCAACGGATTGCGTACTGGGGTGGGGGTCACCCAGCAGTCGGACGATGCATCGTTCCAACGCGCGGTTCCCGCAGAGAGTAAGCGATGGTCGAATTCCGTTGAAGCATGAGGGTAGAAGGTGTGACCTGTAATGGTGGACCGGTCATGCGATCGGTCCACCATTACGGCTAGAACAAGTGAATCTCTCTCGTCTGCCCGTCTGGGCTGACTACACGAATCGACTCGCCCGCATCAAGCATGCGTTGCACCCACGCATACAGTTGAACCGCGCGATTTATCGTCTCGGTTTTGTTGTCGCCCGTCGATCCACTAACCTCTTCCAGCGCAACCATTGTGCGTGGAAGAAGGTTCACCGTTACCTTGGTCAAGGAACCTCCGTGACCCCGAGTTGTCGGCGGCTTAGGTGGGGCCAAGTCATCCTTCGGCAGGGCGGGTTGCGGTTCGGCGACTTGGTCGCGGTTAATTGCTACGGTGCCTTCTGGTGCGGTGACTGTGGGCATTGGTTCTCCTCTTGTCGACCCCCCACCCGGAAACCAGCTCTGCCAAGCTGTCCCCGAAACCGGGTGAGGCGCTCTGCGGGGAGGGCCGGGGCGTGTTTCGCGTAGCGACACGACCACTCGCGGCAACGAATGATCATCTTGCTACCTCGCGGTACTACTTTGCCGGACGACTGTCCTGCAAGGCAAGCCCGAACCATATGCTATACGGCTCCCGGCTGGCTCCGTGGGGATAACGAACCAGTCCTGCCCTGGTTCCGGGCCACCCCCCACTGGCAGGCAAATCCGGACGCGGCACGCACGTGGTACGGTACCGCCCGAGATCGATGGCTGATCAAGACCAGCTCCTGCACGTACAGAAGCTGGTCCCGATCAAGTTGCCGGCGCAAGTCGCATCAGGTGAACCTTCAACCCGAAGGACAGGTTCATGCCAAGCAGGAACAACGGTAGATCGGCGCCGACCGAGGTGGACTTCACCACCACGGAGCGCCAGCCCGACCCCTCAGACGAGCGGCGCGGGCACCTCAAGATCCATCTCAAGGGGGTCGAGTGGGAGAGCGGCAACCTCTCCTCGGCCGCTGTTATCGCAGTCGTTGGGCTCTTCCTCGCGGGCGGTATCGCTGGCGGAACCGTCCTGGCTACGCACAATCTGCCCGGTGATACCGCCCCTCTGCTTCTCGGAGGCGGCACCCTCGTCGTATTGATCATCGCCGCCACGATCATTCTGGCGCTCAGCCAATCAGAGGACCGACGGCGTCAGAGAACGCAGCGGGGCTACAACCGATCTTCGGAAAGGGGCAGTCGGGGCAGGCCGAGCCGGAAGCCTGGTAGGCAGGGGCAGCGGCGGGACCGCTAGGAGTCAGTGCCACTCCTGCCCAGCCGGGGCAGAAAAGCGGCCCTGAACTGAGGTGAGACAACCGCTGAACGGACTGTTCAGGCCCCTCGGCGGGGCCTGAACAGTCCGTTCAGGATCCGCAACAGGCACGGATGCCGCACGTGCACGCCCCCGTGATCCCGGCGGACGCCGGCCCCCACATCGGGCTGTCCGGGCCGTTCGCTCTGACGCTCGCCAGCGACGGCACGTGGGTCGGGCATCTCGAAAATCTGTACGTCGACGACATGGATGCAGTCGCGGCTGCCTGCGGCATGGCAACCGTCGAACAAAAAGATCGGGGACGTGAGTTCGAGGTGGTCGACCCTGACGGCAACCGGCTCCGCAGCGGGGCACTCCCCCGATGAGCCGACGGAAGCTTCATACCGCGTTGGCATGCCGACCGGAGAGGGGATGCGCCTAAATCGGGCTGGACGGGCAGGTAGTTGTCCAGCCCAAGCCGTCGCCGGTTAGTTGGCGTCAGACACGACTGCTGGCCTCGGCCATGGCATCGCGCATGTCGGCTGTGTGTTGGTCCGCGAGGTCCGACCGGCCGTGGTATTGCGCCGGGGTGTTGTGGAACAACGCGACACGCCACGTCCCGTTCTGCTGCACCGCGACCAGCGACTGCACTGCGTTCACCGCCGGATTCACATCTGTCTGGCCTGGTGGGACCATCCCGACCCGCGCTCTCAGCAGCGCAACCCCGTGACCGAGCGGACGCACCTCCTGCACTCTCCACACGTACGAGGCGGTCGGGTGGTCCGTGAAGATCGGCGCCAGGTGGCCCGCCAACTCCGACGCGCTGACCTGGCTGCCGTCGAAGCCGACAAGCGAGGCGTCGTCGGCGAACAAGGCGGCATACCGGCGCGCGTCGCGGTCGTTCCAGGCGGTCAGCAACTCCTCGTAAAGCCGCTGTACGGCAGCGATTTCCTCAGCCATGCCTCTCATCCTGCCACGCAGGGTGACGGCGGGCCGGCCAGCGCCAGGCCGTACGCCTGGCGTCCAGCGATTCCATCAATGCCGGGGGACGGGCTGGTCCGATGGGGGGACCCCTCCCGCCGTCATCGAGGGCGATACTCGACGAGGCGCGTCGTCGCCCGGTTCTGGTTCGAGCGGCAGCGCCCACCCGGAAGGAGTACCGGTGAGTCAGCCGTACCACGCAGTCGCCGCATGGCGTGCGGCCGGCGAGGCTGGTGACGCCGCGGCAGCGGTCGCCGCTCTCAGCCCGGAGGTCACACTTGTCTCGCCGATCACCGATCGGTTCACCTTCCAGGGTCGCCAACAGGTACGCGACCTGCTTGAGGTGGCCCTGACCGCGATCGACGGCATCACCTACACCGACCAGGTCGCCGAGGGCCGTACCGTGGCGCTGTTCTACGAAGCCCAGGTCGACGGCCGGCGCATCTGTGAAGCGCAGCGGCTGCGCCTACGCCCGGACGGCCTGATCACCGAGATCACGCTCTTCATTCGCCCGCTGCCGGCGCTGACCCGGCTGATGACCAGGCTGGGGCCCGAACTGGCCGGGCGCAATGGACAGCCCGGCCTTGCCCGGCTCATCCCGCTCGCCGCCGGAATGTTGCACTCGATGGCCGACACCGGGGAACGGCACATCGTGCCGCGTGCCGCGCCTCGATAGCAGTCCCCGACGCACGGGTGTGCGACCCGCTGTGGATAGCATCGTTTGTGCCAGATCTCCACGTACTTCGGGTGTTCTGCGGTCCCGGCGGTCAGCCGAGGAGGTCTACGCGCTGCCGGTTCTGCCGCCCGGTGACGGGTGACTGTACGCGTGGGCGTGGCAGGACCGGGTCGCCAGTCGGACGAGGATGAGGCCATCGGAGCGTCCGTGATCGTGCTCACCGCCGAACTGGCCGCGATGCCTATCCGGGCGGCCGCCGCGTTGCGTGGGTCACTCGATCAGCTCTGCGCGTACCCGATCAGCGTCCGGCCGCGGCACAATACCGGAATTGCCATGCAGCTCTCCTGACATAGCTGGAGTCAAGCTTCGACTAGACTGTGTTAGAGAAGGATTGGTCTAGAGGAGAAACGGGATGTTCACCTAGGTCACATCATCCTCGGAACCCGCTGACATGAAACCTGGAGATTTGGCGTCAAACGACTTTGGCAAATCTCCGCCAAAGTCATAGGCCATGAGTTCCGCAGGTGAGACACTCGATTCTTTTAACAGCCTCAGAATGTAATCCCGAAGCTCTTGGTAGTCTTTCCGATCCTCGTCCCACCTGGTGGATGAGATGTATCCATTACTCGAAATTACCGTTGTGTCCCTGGCCTCCCTGTACTGCTTACCGTAGGCCGCAGCACAGCTGTCGAATGACTCGTGTTGGACCATGTCGGCGGGGGTCGGGTTGACCTGCACGTACCTTAAGTCAGCTATCGCTCTAGAGGTTAGCATTCGCTGCAAGGCTCTCACGACAATGCGATCAAGTGGAGATCCGACATTCTTCAGGATCTGCTCGGCCAGCAATTCGATCCTGCTATTAACCTGCGCGAGCATTTCTAGACTGTCGGCCATCTGCCGCTCCTCGGCTCCCCGCTTCAAGAAGGCATGCATCATGCCGGCCCACTGCTGCCGTAGATAGCTTTCGATGTCGCTGAAGTTTCGGAACGGTGCGATTGCGTTGTTCTGAGCCCGGGTTTGGACCTCTTCGATAAACTCGAATATTTTCGGGCTATCAGCATGGGGAAAAGAGACGTGCGCCAAGACCTCTGGGCGGGACGCGTTTGCACGGTACAACTCGAAATCGTTAGCGGTTCCCTGCTCGACAAGTGCGAATACGGGTATGTGCTGCTTGATTGCTGTCTGGTACTCGCCGTTGGTCACAGACTTATCACTATCCCGCGCAAGACTTCCGTATCGACCCCCGATAATCAATACAAAGAGGTCGACGTTCGGAACTTCCTTGAAACAGGACTCGGAAGCGCTAGTTGCCGGATCGTAAAAGACCGCCCCGTCCTCACTTAGGACGGCGCCATAACCCAGCGCTTCAATCATTCGCTTGAGGCTCTCACGAATGTAGCGGAGGTCGTAGAAAGTGGAGCTCACGAAGACGGTAGGGGATGCCATAGAGCGATTGTTGCATCGGATGCTCCGTGACTGGATGCCTGGAGCCTCGCGAGTCGCGGGGCGCTAGTAGTTTGAGGAGGAATGCCCGCATTGCCCGGGGTGCTGCATAGTTGATCGGCAACCCCTGGCCGGTCAACCTAGCAACGACGGCCCCGACATGGGTACGCAGTTGCGAACTTACAGAAGATAGCCCCCAGGCGGCCGACGCCAAACTTGTGGAGCTGATTGAGCATGTCGTCCGGCTTCGACTTGCGCCCCGACCCGATCATCGACTCGGGGGGCACAGCTTCCGCTACATGTAGCAGCCGCCGGCATGTTCGAAGAAACCCTTGCCGAGGATAGCGCCTTGCCTGACACGTATGCGGGAGGGCAGCAGGAATTGATTGACGCGATGCGTGCCGATCTGGACCTTCTTGATCGGGCCATAAAGCAAGGCGCAGGGGAGGACGAGGCAGCTATTGGGCAACAAGACCACGCGCGCCCTCAGGCCGTCTCAGGTCGAACCTTGACGGGGCGAAGATCCCACCGCAGAACCGCCCCGGATGGGTGGTCACTTGTGATCACCCGGTAGACGTGACCCGCCGCCCGCTCTCCCCGATGCCGCATCGAGTGGTCACCCGGACGAGTCTGGCCCTCAGATACAACGCTCTCACGGGCGCGGTTCCGGAACCCCAGCCGCAGGCCCGAACAGGCTATCGATCGCGTTTCGGGTGTGTTCCTCGCGGGACGGCATCAGCGCAGCTTGGTCGCGATATGTCGGGCACAGTCACGTGGAAGGCTGCCGCTGGCTCGCCAGGTCGCCATCCCCCAGCCAGAGCCTTGCGGACGACTGCCACGACCGTCGACGGAAGTACAGGGACGGGCGGGCCGCCGAACCAGTTGCTCGGATGGTCCTGAGGCATGCTGACCAGCAGCACGCTGCCCTTGCGGTCGGCTTGCTCGATGGCGAAGGTAAGTGGTCGCTCGCAGAGTGCCTGGTCGTAGGTCGGCTTCCCGCGCACTCGCCACCGGTAGACGATGCCGTCGACCGTGGTCAGCCTTGAGCCCTTCCTGGTCAATGCCATGCCGATCCCCCTCGCGGTCGATTGTGGGGCCCGTCAGGAGGGTGAGACGGTCGGAGTCGACGCCGGGTCGTAGTTGGCGTCGGATCGGAACAAGACGACGCCGCTCGCCGAGTCCAGCAAGTATGAGGCTGACACGGCCGAGCCTTCCTCGCCGTCGCTCCAATCCAGGCCGGTCCCACCACGCCACTCCGGTTCGGCGGGCAGCCAGGACGACAGCCGCGGGTGTGGCGCGACATCGTCGGGGATGTCCACGTCCAAGGCAGTCGTCAACTCGGTCAGCCTGGCAATGTCGGCCTGCGCAACCCGGACCGCGCCCTCACGCACCAGGAAGAGGTCGCCAACGTTGAAGTCGCAGCGGCCGTTCTCTGTCCACTCCCACCAGTGGACCTCCAGGACCCGACCCAGCGGTCGCAGTTCCGACTCGATCGGCGCGGCTTCGGTATGCACGGATGCGTCGACCGTCACCTCCGGCTCGGCGCAGCTGAACGGCATAGAACACCCGCCCTGGGACATCGACAGTGCGCCCAGGGCAAGAATGCCCACCACACGGCGCCTCACGTCACCACCAGGACGAGCACTGTGGGTAGCGAAGGGTCGATCATCCGACCCAGCGCAGCTGAGGTTGCCACCTCGCCGTCAAGCCATTGCGAGACCGCCCAGGGCCACGGATACCCGAAGTCCGGTCGACCCACCGCGACCGGTTGCGGGATGGCCAGCGGTAGGTGCGGGGCCAACTGTGGCAGCCACCGATACTCCTTCTCGGCCTGCCTGACGGCACCGGCGTGCCGAGGCAACCGGACCGCAAGTTTCTCGCCGATCCGATGGATGACGTGGTCGGACCCACCCGGCTCAACCAGGCGCAGCGGCAGCCCGGCCCACTGTGGGAACTGTGTTTCGATCAACCGTTCGACAAGTACGCGGTCGATTCGAGGTCGGACAATCACCAGGGACGGCTCCTACCGGGAGGGAAATCATGACCAGGAGAGCTCACGACTGATCACCTGTCGACCGGTTTCCCATAGGTACTCGTCAACGATCAGCTCAGAGCCTTGATCACGGCTCTGAGCTGGTGGGCGACGGACGAGTCGACCTGTACGCCGGACTATGGCCATTGTCCCTCCGACTGAGGCCATGGGCATGAATTCCGGTGGCAGAGGGGAAGCCCAGAAGGCTACTCTCAGTTCCCGCCGAGGGTGAACAATGCACTACAAGCTCATCCACTTGAACGAGAGGCAATACATATGACCAATGAAGCATCATTGCGCTTTCCCCGATCCTCGCAGTATTCGCTTGACTGGTTGAAGTCGTGCGTCAGCGGGGGAGCCAACTCGCTTTGGCTCACAGAGTGGCTCACTCAGCAGATGCCTCTACAAAAAGGAATGAGAGTTTTGGATCTCGGCAGTGGCCGCGGAGCTTCGTCGATCTTCATGAGCCGTGAATTCGGTGTCGAGGTGTGGTCGGTGGACCTGTGGTTCGGAGCAGATGAACGCGCTCTGCGAATTCATGATGCTGGTCTTGACAAGAGCGTGTTCGCGTTGCATGCGGACGCGAAGTCGCTGCCGTTTTCGACGGGCTTCTTCGATGCCGTGACCAGCATCGACTCGTTCATGTACTTCGGGACCGACGACCTGTTCGTGAACTACCTTGCGCGCTTTGTCAAGCCAGGCGGTCTGATAGGAATTGCCAATGCCGGCCTGATGCAGGAGATTGATGGACCCATTCCTGATCATCTCACCGGCTGGTGGGAACCAAGCATGGCCTGCCTGCACTCCGCCGGCTGGTGGTCTCGGCACTGGCAGCGCAGCGGAGTAGTCGCGGTGGAGGCGGCCGATGCAATGCCGGACGGATGGAAGAGATGGCTGGAGTGGCAATACGCTGTCGCCCCTGACAACAGCGCGGAAATCGGGGCTTTGAAGGCCGACCAAGGCCGCAACCTTGGATATGTCCGAGCCGTGTGTCGCCGCCTACCGGAGGCTGCACTCGACGAACCAATCACGTCCATCCCTGTCGACTACGAATACCGTCCTATTGCAGCTGATTAACCGCAGTGCCTCTCGCCAGGGCGGGGGGCGCAGCATGCCTCGTTACGGCGTGGGGCCCTGATATTGGGATTGCCTTGTTACCACCCAACTCCAACGACACCTAACAGACGACCAGCTCAGAGCCTTGATCGAGGCTCTGAGCTGGTGGGCGACGGACGAGTCGACCTGTACGCCGGATTCTGTGCGCGGCGCGTACCCCGAAAGGTTTGCGCCGGCGGCGGCCATCCATCTCGGCCTGCCGTTGCCGGCAGGCTCCAGCGGCCTACCCGCAGACATCGGGCGGGCAGCCCTCAAGCGTCTGCGCCGGGTCGTCATCTTGCGGTGACGGCCCTTGCTTGGCCTTGCTCCGGGTGGGGTTTACCGAGCCACCCCGGTCACCCGGGGTGCTGGTGGGCTCTTACCCCACCGTTTCACCCTTACCGTCCCCGTTGGGGGTCGGCGGTCTGTTTTCTGTGGCACTGTCCCGCGGGTCGCCCCGGGTTGCCGTTAACAACCACCCTGCCCTGTGGAGTCCGGACGTTCCTCGGCGGCGGGCCGAAGCCCGCCGACGCGACCGCCCGGTCGACTCGTCCGTCGCGCTCCCATCCTAACGACGTGATGGGGAGGCCCCGTTCCGCCCCGGCCCGGCCGATGACGATGGCGGACCGACGCGACCGGCAGACGGGGGCCGGATCGTGCGGGGCGGCCTGCTGCCGGCCACAGGGATTACCCGAGGGCCCCCAGGCGCGCCGTCCACGACGCCACGTCGGCGACCGTGGCGTTGCCACCGCAGAGCACGAGACCCAACCGGGCATCGTCGCCCACCCGCTCCCGTACCCGGCGGGCGGCCGGCAGCAGGCATCCGGCGGCCGGCTCGGCCCAGACCTTCGCATGCTCGGCCAACTCCACAGTTCCCCGCACCGCCTCCGCGTCGGAGACCACGAGCACGTCGCTGACCAGGGCAGTCACGTGATCGTAGGTGAGCTGCGAGACGGTCGGCGCGCTGAGCGTGGTGACGATCGACGACAGCGGCACCTCGACCGGCCCACCCTTGGCCAGGGCCTGCGACATCGCCTGCGCGCCCTCGGTCTCCACGCCCCAGACCCGTACCCCCGGCCGGCGTGCCCGCAGCGCCGCGGCCACCCCGGAGATCAGCGCCCCGCCGCCGACGCTGACCAGTACGTCGGTCAACTCACCGGCGTCGTCGGCGAACTCCAGTCCGACAGTGCCCTGCCCGGCGAGCACCACCGGGTCGTCGAACGGGTGCAGCAGGGTCAGGCCGTCCTCCCGCAGCCGGGACATGAGCGCGAACGCGGCGGACATGCCGTCGGTCAGCTGGACGTCGGCACCGGCCGCGCGGGCCACCTCGATGGCACGCGCCGGTGCCGTCCGGGGCATCACCACGGTCGCCGCCACGCCCAGGGCGCCGGCCATCACCGCGACCGCGATGCCGTGGTTGCCGCCGCTGACCGCCAGCACGCCCGCCGCCCGCTCGGCGTCGTCCAGGACGAGCAGCTTCGCCGCCGCGCCACGTGCCTTGAACGACCCGGTACGTTGCAGCAGCTCCAGCTTGGCGGTGACGGGCACGCCGAGCAGCTCGGACAGGCCGGGGCTGGGCACGGTGGGCGTGTGGACCACATGGCCGGCGATCCGGTCGGCGGCCGCCTCGATGTCCGCGAGCTCGATCATCACCGAAGCGTGCCACAGCAGCGGGACAGGCCGACCCGCGGATCAGGAGCAGCCGATCGTGCGGGGGGCCAGGCGGCCGGGCTAGCCTCGTGGGGCTATGGATCTTTCCCACGCGGCGCTGCTACTCGCCGCCGGTCTCGCCGCTGGCACGGTCAACGCGGTGGCCGGTGGCGGTTCGCTTATCACTTTTCCGGCGATGATCGCGGTCGGGTTGCCCCCGGTTCCGGCGAACGTCAGCAACTCCATCGCGGTGTTCCCCGGTTACCTGGCCAGCGTGGCGGGCAGCCGGATGGACCTGCCGCGCCCCCGGGCGCTCGCCACGCTGATACCCACCACGATCGCCGGCACGATCGTCGGAGCGTTGCTGTTGCTGGCCACCCCGGCCCGCGCGTTCGAGCTGGTCGTACCCTTTCTGGTCCTCGGCGCGACAGCGGTCCTGGCGTTCCAGGACCCGCTGCGCCGGCTGGTCGGCCACCCCCGGGACCTGTCGCCACGCCGGCGGACGGTCACGGTGCAGGCGATGGTGGCGCTTGGCGCGGTGTACGGCGGTTACTTCGGTGCGGCACTCGGGGTGATGCTTGTCGCCGGGCTGGCCCTGGTGCTGGACGCGACGCTGGCACGGGTGAGCGCGATCAAGAATCTGCTCTCCGCGTTGGTGGGGTTGACCACGCTCGTGGTTTTCGCCCTGTTCGGCCCGGTGAACTGGGCGGCGGTCGCGGTGGTCGCGCCGGCCACCCTCCTTGGGGGGTACGCGGGCGCCCGGCTCGTCCGCCGGCTGCCGCCGGTGGTGCTCAAGACGCTGATCGTGGTGTTCGGCACGACGATCGGCCTCTACCTGCTCTGGCGCGCCCTGAGCTGACCGGCGGCAAAGCCAACAAGCCTGCGTCAGTAGGCCTCGCCTACCGGCTCCTCGACGGCGTTCTCGGCATCGGCGGCGGCGCGGTTCAGGCGCGACCAGAGCACCCGCTCGCCGTAGCCGGCCGCCATCACGTGTGCGAAGGCCAGGTAGACCAGCACGCCGACGGCGAGGACCCCGAAGCCGACCCAGAACGGCAGGGCCAGCGAGTGCTCGGCGAGCTTGCCGGAGATGATCGGTGCCGGCGCGGCGGCGCCCCAGCGGACCAGGTTGAACGCTCCGGTGGCGACCCGACGATCGCTGGAGCCGAGGCCGAGCGCCAGATCGGTAAGGTTGGCGTTGGCCAGCCCCATGCAGAGTCCGGCCAGCACCAGCACCACGAGCGCCTCGGCGGTGGAGTGCGAGGTGGCGAAGAGGACCATGCAGACCAGCAGGCCGGTGATGGCCACGCCGACGGTCTGCACCGCGCCGATCCGGTGGGCGAGCCGGTGGCCGATGACCAGGATGCCGGTGGCCAGGCCGAGGCCCCAGCCGGTGAACGCGAGCCCCAGCGGCACGATGTCCAGGCCGAGGAAGAGCGGCGTGTAGCCGAGCACCACGAAGAACACGAAGTTGTACGCGGCGGTCACCACGCAGAGGGCGATGAACGCCGGCCGGCGGTAGGTGGCGAAGATCTGGCCGACGCGTACCGGGGCCTGGCGGTTGGCGGGTTCGCGGAGTTTGCGGGAGGCCACGCCGAGGGCGAGGACCATGAAGACGCCGCAGACGAAGAACGGCAGCCGCCAGCTGACCTGGCCGAGCAGGCCACCGATCAGCGGTCCGACGGCGAACCCGAGGCCGAGGGCGGTCTCGAAGAGGCCGACCACCCATTCCCGGTCGACGGCCAGGTTGACGAGCACCACCATGGCGGTGGCGAAGAACATCGCGTTGCCCAGCCCCCAGACACCGCGCAACACGGACAGCTGCACGATGTTGTCGCTGAACGAGGCGAGGATCGCGGCGAGGCCGACCACGGAGACGCCGGTGACGAGCACCGGTTTGAAGCCGAACCGGCCGCTGGCCAGCGTCGCCGGGATCATGCCCAGGGCCATGACCGCGATGTACGCGGTGAACAGCAACTCGACCTGCCAGGCGCTGACCCCGATCGCATCGCCGATGGCCGGCAGGATCGGGTCGACGACGGCGATGCCGGCGATGGCGAGGAAGGCCACCAGCGTGGTGGCGTAGATGGCACTGCGGTTCGGTTCGGAACGCCGATCCACTCCGACTCCTCAGATAGCTGTATCGTACAGGTAATTATCCTGTATCATACAGCTATGAACGACGACGACGAAAGCACCCTCGGCCGGATCGAGACCGAGGTGGCCCTGCTGATGCGCTTCGGCGAGGCCACCCGGCGGGCCACCGGCACCGCCGAGCACCGGGTGCTCGACCGCGCGGCGTACGTCATCCTGCGCCACCTGGCCGACGCCGGCCCACAGAACGTCTCGGCGCTCGCCGCCCGACTCAACCTGGACGGCTCGACGGTGACCCGGCAGGTCTCCGCCCTACAACGCGACGGCCTGATCACTCGCACCCCGGATCCCTCCGACGGCCGGGGCACGGTCATCTCCCCCACCGCCGCCGGCCTGCAACGGATGGCCGTCGTGCAGGCCGCCCGCACCCGGCTCTACGGCGACATGCTGGCCGACTGGACCACCGAGGACCGCACCGCCCTGGCAACCCTGCTCGGCCGCCTAAACCAGGCCCTGATAAACCGCAACCACCCCCGCTGATCCGCTGATCCACCCCCGCCCAGCCCCGCCCCGCCCCGCCCCGCCCAGCCCCGTCGATCTTGCACTTATGGTGGGGGACAAACGGTCTGAATCACCACCTGCCGGGCACCACAACTGCAAGATCGACGCGGGAGACGCCGGGCGCGGGGAAACGGGGCGCGGGGAGACGGGGCGCGGGGACAGGTGCGCCCGGGCACCGACCCACGTCGGCGCCCGGGCGTACGTGCCTGAGGTCAGGCGACCGGTTCGCGGGCCGCGTCGGCGTCGCTGTCGGTGCCCGGGGTGACCCGGGGGTCGCCCTCGTCGGCGAAGTAGTCGTCAGGTGTGGTGCCGTCGACTCCTTCCTCGACCTTCGCGGCCCGCAGCGCGAGCGTCACCAGCGCCGCCACGGCCAGGTTGACCAGGACCGCCACGATGCCGACGTAGATCGTCTTGGTGGTGTCGAACCCGAACTCCGACAGCGGGAACGCCGAGCCGCCGAAGTGCTTCTTCGTCGGGCTGGCCACCTGGTAGAGCATCCACATGCCCAGGCCCATGCCGGCCACCCAGCCGACGATCAGGCCGGTGCGGTGGAACCAGCGGGTGTAGAGGCCCAGCGCCACCGCCGGCAGCGTCTGCAGGATGATCACGCCGCCGATCAGCTGGAGGTCGATGGAGAACTGCGGGTCGAGGAACACGATGCAGGCCACCGCGCCGACCTTCACCACCAGCGAGGTGATCTTCGAGACGTTCGCCTCCTGGGCCGGGGAGGCGTCCCGCTTCAGGTACTCCTTGTAGATGTTGCGGGTGAACAGGTTCGCCGCCGCGATCGACATGATCGCCGCGGGCACCAGGGCACCGATGCCGATCGCGGCGTACGCCACACCGGCGAACCAGTCCGGGAACTGCTGGTCGAACAGCAGCGGCACGATCGTGTTGTTGTCGACCGTGCCCTCCTTCGCGCCGGGCAGCGGCTTCACCCCCGCCGCGATGGCCATGTAGCCGAGCAGCGCGATCAGCCCGAGCAGCAGGCTGTACGCCGGCAGCGCCGACATGTTCCGCTTGATCACGTCGCGGTTCTTGCTGGCCAGCACACCGGTGATGCTGTGCGGGTAGAGAAAGAGCGCCAACGCCGAGCCGAGTGCCAACGTCATGTACTGAAGTTGGTTGTTGCCGTTGAGCAGGATGCCGTCGTTCGGGTTGGGTGAGGCGTCGAACTTCGCGTCCGCGGCGGCGAAGATGTCACCCCAGCCGCCCAGCTTGTACGGCAGGTAGACGACCGCCACCAGGATGACGATGTAGATCAGGCTGTCCTTGACGAACGCGATGAGCGCGGGCGCGCGCAGCCCCGACTGGTACGTGTACGCGGCCAGGATGGCGAACGCGATGATGATCGGCAGGTGTCGGGCCACCGCGTTGTCGCCGGTGACGCCCATCGTCTTGAGGACGGCCTCGATGCCGATCAGCTGCAACGCGATGTACGGCATGGTGGCCACGATGCCGGTGATGGCGATCAGCAGGGCCAGCGCCGGCGAGTCGAACCGGTTGCGGACGAAGTCGGCCGGCGTGACGAACCCGTGCCGGTGCGACACCGACCAGAGGCGCACCAGCACCAGGAAGACCAGCGGGTAGATGACGATGGTGTACGGCACGGCGAAGAACCCGGCCGCGCCGGCACCGAACATCAACGCCGGCACCGCCACGAAGGTGTACGCGGTGTAGAGGTCACCGCCGACCAGGAACCAGGTGATCCAGCCGCCGAAGCTGCGCCCGCCCAGCCCCCACTCGTCCAGGTGCGCCATGTCCTTTGGTGCCCGCCACCGGGCGGCCACGAAGCCCATCGCGCTGACCAGGAGGAACAGCAGCGAAAAGACGATGATCTCGGTGAGATGGTCGCGCCACATCAGCGGCCTCCCCGCTTCTTCGTCATCTGGTAGACCAAAGTGGTGGTGCCGACGCCGAGCAGGATGAAGGCAAGTTGCAGCCAGTAGAAGCGCGGGAAGCCGAAGACCCGGGGCGAGTCGCCGTTGAAGAAGGCCGGGATCAGCGGTACGACGATGGGAATGAAGAGCAACCAGTTCCAGGGGCTGTGGTCCTTCGCCCTGGCCGGCGCCGTGGTGGGCGCCTCCGGTTCGGGTGCAGCCATCTGACACACCTCCGGGGAGTCGAAGATCTCGATGTAACGGGCCGGAGGCTACGGCTTTGCGCGGACCGCCACGCGGCCCGGCCGGTGAGTCGTGCGCCGAGCGGCGATCACGGTGCGCCGAATGACGCGCACGCCCAGTAGGACAGCGAGAACCGCCGCCCGGCCACCAGCCCGACGGGCCGCCAAGGGTTGCGGGGTGATGTCACGGCACGAGGTCGGGCCGCCGTGGCTGACCACGAGCCGTGCGGGTGCTTCGTCGACCCTGGGCCGCGGCGACGAGGGGGGTGCGGAGATCAGTCGCGGCGACGATCCCCGCACCCCTCCTTTCGATGGCTGATCGCTGATTGTCCTTTGCTCTGCACCCCAATAGGCACCGGTCGCAGACAGTAGCCGTCGCACCCGCGGGTGCAGAGCAAAGGACAACCCTGAGCTGGCTGGACGCCCCGGTGCCAACGGGCACCCTCGCCGCGTTCTACGAGCTGCCCCCGGCCTACCTGAACAAGCAGCTACAGGCCGTGGGGCCGGGCGGGTTTCCGCGCGGCAGGGCGCGACGAGCCGGTGGGCCCGACCGCCGCCGATCTAGAGCGCGGCGAGGTGGGCGGTGTCGTTGACCGTGCGCACGGCCACGCCGCCGTCGGGCCACATGTCGAGCACCGAGATGCCGGCCGCGTCCAGGAAGAGCCGGTGCAGGAACCCGTCGCCGGCCGCGAGGGCGTCGCGCAGCACCAGCTTGATCGGCGAGACGTGCGAGACCACCACCACGGTCTCCCCGGGGTACGCGGTGAGCAGCCCGGCTGTCACGCGGTGCGCGCGTTCGGCGACGTGGGTGAACGACTCTCCGCCCGGCGGGGCGATCCGGGGTGAGGCGAGCCAGGCGTCCATCTCCCCCGGCCACTGCTGACGCACCTCGGCGAAGGTGCGCCCCTCCCACGCGCCGAAGTCGCACTCGATCAGGTCGTCCTCGGTGCGCACCGGCACGTCACCGCCGAGCGCTTCGGCAATCGCCGCCGCGGTGGCCGTACACCGGGACAGTGGTGAGCTGAGCACGGCCGCGACGGACGGGGCCAGCGCGGCCACCCGGGCGCCGGTGGCCCCGGCCTGGGCCCGGCCGCGCTCGGACAGGGGCACGTCACCGCGGCCGGAGTAGCGTCGCTGCTCGGTGTACTCGGTCTCGCCGTGGCGGACCAGGATCAGCCGGGTGGCGGTGAAGGTCGGCCGTGGCTCCCACGAGGCCGGCGCGGTCGCCGGGTCGCTGCCGACCGCGGGTGTCGCCGGCGGTTGGCCCGCCGTCCGGGAAGAGGTGGGACGGCCGGCGGCGGCGTCCATGGCGGCGTTGGCGAGCGCGTCGGCGTGCCGGTTCTCGTCGCGCGGAATCCAGATGAACCGGACGGCGGTGAACCGGCCCACCAACCCGGCGGCCTGGGCGGCGAGGGGCCGCAGGCCGGGGTGCTTGATCTGCCACCGGCCGCACATCTGCTCGACCACCAGTTTGGAGTCCATCCGGACGTCCACCTCGGCGGCACCCAGCTCGGCGGCGGCGGTCAGGCCGGCGATCAGCCCCTGGTACTCGGCGACGTTGTTGGTCGTCGTACCCAGTGACTCGGAACGCTCGGCGAGCACCTCGCCGGTCTCCGGGTCGAGCACCACCGCGCCGTAGCCGGCGGGGCCGGGGTTGCCCCGGGACCCGCCGTCGGCCTCGACGGCGACCACGCGCGGCGCCACGACCTACAGGCCCGACTCGTTGGTGCGGACCATGATCCGGCGGCAGTCCTCGCAGCGGACCACGTCGTCCGGGGCCGCCTTGCGGATGCGGGCGAGGTCGGCACCGGACAGCTCCAGCCGGCACCCGCCGCAGCGGCCCGCGGTGAGCAGCGCGGCACCGAGGCCGGTGTCCTCGCGGATCTTGTCGTAGAGGGTGACCAGGTCGCTCGGGAGGTCGGCGGCGAGCGGCTGACGGGCCCCCCGCTTGAACTCCTCCTCCTTGGCGATCTCGGCCAACGCGTCGTCGCGGCGCTGCTCGGTCGCGGCCCGCTTGTCCCGGGTGTCGGCCAGCCGCTGCTCCACGCCGTCCAGGACGCCCTGCGCGGTCTCACGCTGCTCCATCAGCTCCAGTTCGGCGTCCTCCAGGTCGCCCTGGCGCCGGTTCAGCGAGACCAGCTCGTGCTGGAGCGCCTCCAACTCGCGGGCCGGGCCGGTGCCGGCGGCCAGCCGGTTCTCGTCCTTCTGCTTGCGGGCGCGGACCTGGTCGACGTCCTTCTCCAGCCGGGCGATGTCCCGGTCCAGGTCGTCGACCGCCACCTGGGCGCGGACCCGCTCGTCCTCCAACGACGACAGCTCCCGGGCCAGCGACTCCAGCTCGGCCCGCTCGGCAAGCGTCCGCCTGCGGTGGGCGAGCTGGGCGAGGTTGGTGTCGATCGCCTGGAGGTCGAGCAGGCGGCGCTGCACCTGAGGGTCAGCCTTCACGGTCGGGCTCCTTGTCGTCCACAACGGGTGCGGCGGCATGCACGGTCCACGGGTCGGTATCCAGGTCGGACACCAGCGTCTCGACGCCCAGCGCCTCCCGTAGGAGGGCGGCCAGGTCGTCCAGCCACGGTCGTTCGGTCGCCCAGTGGGCGGCGTCGATCAGGGCGGGACCATCGGCGGCGAGGTGCTCGCCGGCCGGGTGGTGCCGCAGGTCGGCGGTGAGGAACGCGTCCACCCCGGCGGCGGTCGCGGCGCCGAGGAAGCTGTCCCCCGACCCGCCGCTGACGGCGAGGGTACGAACCATACGCCCGGGATCCCCCGCGGCGCGAACTCCCCAGGACGTGACGGGGAGCACGGCGGCCGCGTGTCGGGTCAGCTCGGCGAGAGTCATCGGCTCGGGCAACTCGCCGACCCGGCCGAAACCCCGGTCGTCGCCGTGGGCGGCCGAGCCGGGCGCGGGCCGCTGCAACGGGCGCAGCCCGGTCAGCCCGAACCGGGCGGCGAGGGCGTCCGAGACACCCGGGGACGCCACGTCGGCGTTGGTGTGCGCCGCGTAGAGCGCCACCCCGGCGCGGATCAACTGGTGGATGATCCGGCCCTTGAAGGTCGTCGGCGCCACCGACGAGACCCCGCGCAGCAACAGCGGGTGATGCGCGACGATCATGTCCACGTCGGCGGCCAGCGCTTCGGCGACCGTCTCGGGCACCACGTCGACCACGCAGAGCACCCGGTGGACCGGGGCGGTCGGCTCGCCGAGCACCAGGCCCACCCGGTCCCAGTCCTCGGCCCAGACCGGTGGATAGCGCCGTTCCAGCTCGGCCACCACGTCGGTCACCGTGGGGACGGATCTGCTAGTGCTCACGGCGGGCCAGCTTACCGGCGCGGGGGCGGCCCAGCGGTGACGCCCGGCCCGGTCGAGTCGCGCCGTGGCCGCTAGGCGGCTCCCACGGTGACGGTGTGCAGCGCGGCCAGCGGCATCGCCCACGGGAAGGCGTGCAGGTGTTGCTCCCCCGTGCCGGGCGGGTGCAAGGCGACCACGTCGTCACCGAAGAGCACCGTGACACCCCACTCGGCCAGCCGGGCCAGGCCGGCGCGGAACGCCGGGTGGGCGGCCATCGCGACGTTGGTGTACGGCACCGCCACGATGGGGATGCCCTTGCCCTGCGCCTCGACCAGCAGCCCCAGCGCGAGTGTGTCGGCGATGCCGGCCGCCCACTTGTTGACCGTGTTGACCGTCGCCGGGCAGACGATCATTGCGTCGGCGGGCGGCAACACGTCCGGGTCGTCGGGATTCTTGTAGTGCGTCCGCACCGGGTGGCCGGTCTGCCGGGCCAGGGCGGTCTGGTCGACGAACTTGGCGCCGTCCGGCGTGACGACCACGCAGACGTCCCAGCCGTCCTGCTGCGCCAGGTCGACCAACTGCCCGACCCTGCGGGCCAGCGGCGAACCACAGGCGATGACGTAGAGCACCGCACGGCGTCCGCTGCTGCGCGCTGGACCGGCCATCACACCGGCTCCGCGGTCATACCCCTACTCCCATGTGCTCAGCCAACTCCGCTACCGGAGAAGGCGGCGCACCACGTGTGCGACGAAGGACGTCCGACATCACCTCGTGGGCGATCGGCCGGCAGCGGATCTCCGACGGCGCGAGCCGATCACCCATCAGCAACATCTCGCCGGCGTTCGCCACGTCGCCGACCTGGGCGTACCCGCGGGCGATGTCGAGCAGGTGGTGGGCGCGGCGTTCGGGCAGCAGCGCGTTGAAGGAGTGCTCCGCGATGCGGTGGTGCACCTCCACCGCCCGACCCCCGTCGCCCAACTCCACCGCGGCGGCGGCCCGGTGCAGCTCGACGTTCGTCGGGCCGAACGACGTCCAGTAGTGGTTGTGGTCGCCACCGAGCAGGGTCGCGGCCTCCTGGGCACAGTTGATCAGGTCGTCGACGCTGGCCGAGTCGCCGATGCGGGACGCGGCCATCGCGCCCTGCAGCAGCAACATCCCGTAGACGGAGAGCCGGGCCGGAGTGACCTCGTTGCTTCCGCCGGGTGCCAGCCGGTTGGCGATCTGGACGTTCAGCTCCAGTGCGGGGCGGGCCCGGCCCATCGCGGCCAGGGCGTTGCACACCCGGGTGGTGGCGATGCCGGCCAGCAGGGGGTCGTCGGCGCGCTGGGCCACCGCCATCGACCGGTCGGCGGCCAGCCAGGCCAGCTCGCACTCGCCGAGCTTGCGCAGCACCGAGGAGGCGATCTGGTAGACCTGGCCGAGCAGGTGGGCCGCCTCGGCGGCCCGCTCACCGCCGTAGGCGGCGTCGGCCGCCTGGGCGTCGCGCAGCAGCTTCGGCAGGGCCCGGGTGAGCATGCCGTAGCGGCCGTACTGGTAGGTGAGCCAGGCGTGGTTGACGGCCTTGCGCAGGTCGTCCAGCGGTGGCGGACACGGCACCGCGTCGAAGTACGCGCTCATCGAGTCGTAGCGTTCCAGCGCGGCCCGGATCTCCTGCACCTCGACCTGGTCGATGCAGTTGAGGGCGTCGGCGCGTCGCTCCGGGTCCTTGCCCATCAGCAGTTGCACGTCCATCTGGAGGATGTCGGCGATCTCGTAGAGGACGGAGAACTTGTCCAGCCGGCGAACGCCGCGTTCGACCTTGTCCACCCAACTCTTGGACTTGCCGAGCCGATCGGCGAAGACCTGTTGCGACATCTTGCGGCGCCCTCGCCAGTAGGCCACTCGCCGTCCTATGGGTAGCTCGTCCATCTGCCCATCCTCCTCTGCCGCCGCCGATAGATCGAGCGGGGGCGATGTCAGCGGGTGCGACGGCCGCCGTTCACGTTCAGGTTTTCGCTGGTCGCACACGATGTACGTCAGTCGAACGGCCAGCCCTCGTACTTTCGTGCAAGTTGCACGAGCCGTTCGTCAACCTCAACGATCGTGGGTTACGGCAGTGACGGTGCTCGACATGCGACCTGGCGACCGCCGGGCCCGACGAGGGGAGATGGCACACATGTGGGGGAACGTCGGACCGCGCGTAGCCGAACTGTCACCACTGGAACGAGTCCGGCTGCGCAGGGTCGCCATGCGGTACGCCACACACGGATGGGAGGTCACGCCAGGGGCCTGCCTGGCCCGCAGTCGCTTCGTCTGTGGCCGGGCCGGTTGTCCCACCGTGGGCTGCCACCCCGCCCTGGAGAACTGGGAGTTGGCCGCCAGCGCCGACCCGGCCCGGGTGGCCACCTGGTGGCGCAACCGTCCACACGGGGTGCTGCTGCCCACCGGCCGAACCTTCGACGTGCTGGAGGTGCCCGCCCACCTGGGCCGGCACGTGCTCGACGCGGTGCGGATCCACCCGGCCGGCACCGGCGTACGCGGCCCGGTGCTTGTCACCCCCACCGGGCGGTGGATGTTCCTGGTCCGCCCCGGCGACCCGCTCCGGCCGGAGTTGGAGCACTGCTTCCACGTGGTCCGACACGGGCCGGGCTCGTGGATCCCCGCGCCGCCCACCCGGCTGCCGGAGGGGACGGTCCGCTGGGCGGTCGCCCCCGAGCAGGCCCGCTGGCAACTGCCGGACTCGTACCTCGTACAGAACACGTTGATCGGGGCGCTGCGCGCCGCTGGCGTGACCCTCGCCCCCGACCTGCTCCCCGGTCACCTGCCGCTGCCCCGACGAGGCCGATGAGACCGGCCCGACCGACGATTCGATCCGGTGCCCGACAGCGTCGCCGGGGCGCCGGTCCTCGTTGACAGGAAGACGGCGCGAACGCGCGCCACGAACGGGGGAACGATGTCCACGAACGACAGGGCGCCTCATCCCGGCGGCACCGAACCGCCCCGCCGTAGCCACCGACGCCACCGGTGGGCCGGCACCCGACCCTCCGGCTCGCGCCCCGGCCGCCCACGCCCCACCGGCTCCCGCCCAGCCGGCACCCACCGCCCAGTCCGCTAGAACAACCCACCCCACCCGCCCCACCCCCCGCGCGGGGGGGTGGGGCGTTAGGTGGTTAGGGGTAGGCCGGCGGAATGGTATTGGCGGGCGTCGTCGGTCACCACCGCATGGGTGTGGTCGTCCAGGCCGCTCAGCCAACCCAGACCGGCGGTGCCCATGGCCAGGGCGGCGGTGGCGTACGCGTCGGCCACGCCGAGGTCCGTGCCGACCACTGTCACCGAGCGCAACCCGCTGGCCGGGGTGCCCCGGCGTGGGTCCAGCACGTGCCGGCCCCGCTCGTAGACGCCGGACGTGGCCACGGCCAGGTCGGTCCCGGTGAGCACCAGGCAGGTCGCCATGGCGTCCCAGGGGTGCCGGATGCCGATGCGCCACGGTGCCCCGGTCGGGGACACGCCCCGCACCCGCAGGTCACCGCCGGCGTTCACGCAGTGGTTCACGGCACCGGCGGCGAGCAGGCGGTCCGAGGCGACCTGGGCGGCCCACCCCTTGACGAAACCGGACGGGTCGAGCCGCCCGGTGGCGTACGCGTCGAAGAACCCGTCGGTGGCACCCCACAGGTCGGCGCAGGTCTCCAGCACGAACCGCAGATCCGCCGACGCCTCGGAGAGCAGCACCTCACCCCGGTCGAAGCGGCACACCTCGCTGTCCGGCTGGTACGTGCTGAACCGGGCGTCCACCTCGCGCATCCAGGCGAAGACGTCGTCGGCCACCTCGGACAGGGTGGCCGGCGGCAGGTCGTCGGCGAGGTCCAGGGTGATCGCCGTACCCATGATCTGCTCGACCCGGCACAGCCCGGGTCGGATCAGCGCCGCCGGCACGTCAGAACGCCTGCTCGATCGCGCCCCGCAGCGACTGCTTGTAGGAGTTGCTGGTCTCGGTGGCACCGGAGACGGTGTTGACGTTGGCGCTCTGCTTCTGCACCACCTCGCCGCCGCTTCCGTCGTACCGGCCGCTGACGTCGTCGCTGTGGATGTCGGACTCACCCCCGCTGGGCAGCGACAGTGCGACGGCGTCGACGATCCGGGTGCCGGAGACCACGATCTGCACCTGCACGTACCCGTACTCGTTGTCCACGCCCGGCCCGGTGATCCGGCGGGTGGTCGGCTGCGGCGCCTTGGTGGTGGGCCGCGGCGCGGTCGGAGCCTTCGTGGTGGTGCGGGGGGTGCTGGGCGGCCGGGTGGTGCTCTTGGTGGGTTTGGCCGACGACGGCGCGCTGGGCGCCACCGACGGCGTCGGTGCCCCGGCGGGCGGTTCGGCGGCGGCGCCGGGGGCCGGGGCGGCGGCCGGGTCGACGTCCTGCGGGGTGGGGTCGACCGGTTGGGCGGTCGGCAGGTTCTGGGCGACCTGGGTGGCGGCCGGCGACCCCTTGAACACCACGAGCGCGGTGGTGCTGGCGGCCAGGCCGGTGATCGCGAGCAACGCGCGACGCATCTGATGCCTTCCTACAACTCGAACGTGGCCAGGTGGATCTGCCGTCGGGGCACGCCGGCCCTGCGCAGCGCGCGCACCGACTGTTCCACCAGGCCGGGTGGCCCACACAGGTAGACGTCGCGCCGGGCCACGTCGGGCACCAGTTGACGCAACCCGTCCGGGCTCATCAGTTGACGGGGGCCGGGGTCGTCGCGGGACCCGATGACGTACCAGAGCGAGGTGTCGCGCTCCTGCGCCAGCCAGTCCAGCTCACGGCTGAGCAGCACGTCGGCGGGGGTGCGGGCCCGGTAGATCAGGGCCGCGCCTGGCGGCAACTCCTCCAGCATCGCCCGGATCGGCGTGATGCCGCTGCCGCCCGCGATCAGCAGGGCCCGCTCGCGGACCCGGTGCGCGGCCGTGAAGGTGCCCGAGGGGCCCTCGGCCCAGACCCGGGTGCCTGCGGTCAGGTCCCGCAGGTCCCCGGTGTGCGCGCCGACGACCTTGACGGTGAGTCGTAACCAGCGACCGTTCGCGGCGGCGGAGACGGAGAACGGGTGCGACTGCCACCAGCAGCCCCTGGTGAGGAAGCGCCAGCGAAAGTACTGGCCGCCGAGCATCGCCAGCCGGCCGAGCCGTTCGCCGGTGAGGTAGATGGAGATGGTGTCGGGACTCTCGGCGACCACGTCGGCGACCCGCAGTTTGTAGCGCAGGTTGAACGCCAGCGGCGCGAGCACCCGACCCCAGAGCAGGGCGGCGACCACCAGCACGTAGAGCGCGATCCAGCCGGTGCGGACCGGACCGGGCTTGTAGAGCTGCGCGCCGTGGGTGAACTGGTGGCCGAAGCCGAGCAGCAGGATCAGGTAGCTGGACAGGTGCAGCAGGTGCCACAGCTCGTAGGGCAGCGCCCGGCGGATCGCCCGGATGCTGCTGAGCCCGACAAGCATCATGATCCCGGCGGCGACGAACGCCGACACCATGTCCTCGTAGTCGCCGAGCAGCGTGCCGACCTCGGCGAGGAGCGACTGGTTCCGCAGGTCGGCGTAGCCGACGATGATCAGCGACAGGTGCGCCAGCACGGCGACCAGCAGGGTGGCGCCGACGTCGCGGTGCCAGCGGGCCATCTGCTCGCCGCCGATCCACCGTTCCAGCACCGGCAGCCGGCTCATCATCAGCACCTGCACCAGCAGCAGGTAGCCGGCGATCAGACCGCTGATCCGGCCCGCCGCGGTGACGGTGGACGCGGTGCTGCGCAACGAACCGGCGGGGGTGCCCAGCCACCACGGCAGCACGCTGGCGAGCAGGCCGACCAGGAGCAACAGGCCGAGCAGCCGCCGGCCGCCGGGTCCGCGCCGGTCCGGGATCTGCGGGGGTACGGGCGCAGCCGACCGGCCGCCGTGCCGGGACGAGGTCCCGGTACGACGGCCGGCGGCGTGGGTGTGCGAATGCGTCACGCGTACAGCTTCATCGGGGCGTACTTCTGGCGGGGGAAGACCTTCTCGACCTCCGCGTTGGTGAGCCCGAACCGGCCCTGGGCCACCGCGCCGTACACGTTGAACATGTTGTTGTACTCCGGCACGTCACCGGAGTCCAGCTTGTCCAGACCGTTCCAGTCGCCGAGCAGCGAGCCGGCCAGCTTCTTGCCGGAGAGGATCGTGACCACCCCACCGTGCCCGTGGTCGGTGCCGCCGGTGTTGGAGCCGACCCGGCGGCCGAACTCGCTGGACACCATGATCGTCACGTCGGCGGCCTGCGGGCCGAGGTCGGTGAAGAAGGCCGCCATCGCGCTGGCCAGCTCGTTCAGCCGGCGGTGCAGCTGGCCGCCGGCGGCGGTGCCCTGGTTCTCGTGGGTGTCGTAGCCGCCCATCCCGACGGTGGCGACCCGGACGTTCGCGCCGCCCTTGATCAGCTGGGCGAGTTGCTTGAACGAGTTGCCGACGCCCTCGTACTTGACGCCCTCGGCCGGCTCGTACGGCTTGGCGGCCAACTGCTGGGCGGTGGCCAACGCGCCCATGCCCTCCTGCACGGCCTCCTCGACCGGGTGGTTGATCCCGGTGAAGAGCCCCTTGATGGCGGCCTCGGTGGCGGCCCGGTACTTCTGGTCGCCGTTGAGCCGCAGCGATCCCACGTTGTTCAGCGACAGCGCGCCGTTGGTGCCCACGAGTGAGCGGGGCAGGGTGCTGCCGATGCCGACGCTGCGGAACGCGGTGCCCTTGCCCAGGTGGTCGACCAGACCGTCGAGCCAGCCCCGGCCGCCGGTCTCGTTGGGCAGGCCACCCAGGTTGCAGGCGTCCGCGGCCTGGAAGTGGCTGCGCGACAGCCGCGGGTCCGAGGTCCCCGGGACGAAGGCCAGTTGGCCGGCCGCGAGCCACTTCTCCAACGGCTTGAACGCGCTGGTCAGCTTGAAGCCACGGTCCAGGGCCAGCGAGTCGTTGCCGAGCAGCAGGTCGGGGCGGGCCTTGGCGAGCACCGGCTCGTTGTCCGGCGCGACCAGGCTCAGCCCGTCCAGGCCGCCGTAGAGGAAGACGTGGATCAGGGTGCCGGTCGGGGTCGCCGCGAACGACGCCGACGTGGTGACGAACTGGGCGGTGGCCAGGGCGGTGGCGGTGGCCGCGGCACCCACGACGAAGGTCCGCCGGGTGACGCCACGACCGTCCTGCTGGGCCTCCTCCAGGTTCTCCAGAGTGCGGTAGCGGTCGGCCTCGGCGGCGTTCTCGGCGGCGACGATGTCCGCCTCCGCGCGCAGCAACGCCTCGGCCGGGTTGTCGGCCAGCCGTCGCACGTCGGGGCATTCGGGGTGCAGGGGGAAAGAGTTGTACACAGTCTTCTCCATCGGGTGCCTCACCGGAGGTGGTGCTGGGGGGAAGCGAGGATCGCCCGCGCGACGGCGGTGATGGCCCCGTTGAACGTGGCGTCCACCTTGGCAGTCGCCGGCACACCGGCCACACCGAGGATGAGGGTCTTCTCCCGCGTGCTCAGCAGCTGACCCACCAGCCGCTGGGAGAGCGCGTCCACGTACGCCCCGGCGGTGGCCGGCGGCTTGGCGATCAACTTCTCGGGCGCCGTGTACGTGAAGGTGGTGCGGAAGCCACCGATGATCTCGCCCGCCTCGTTCCAGCCGTTGACCATGGTGCCGGCCGACGTCCAGGCGACGTAGACATCCGGGTAGCCGTCCGGGGTGGGCTGACCCATCGGGAACTGGCCCAGCTCGCGCAGCTTGTCGTGGATCTGCCGCAGGCCCCGGGCGTACGGGGTGCGCTTGTTGTCGCCGTTGTTGTGCTTCGGCGACGGGTCCGGTGAGACGCCCAGGGTGCGGTACGTGGCGACCAGGTACTCCATCGGCCGGCGCACCTTCTGGCCCACGCCGGCCCAGAACTCCGAGGAGCTGAACAGCGCCATCAACACCGGCTTGATCAGGCCGTTGTTGGTGGTGTACGTCTTGGCCAGCCGGTCCACCAGGGACTTCGGCGGGGTGTCCGAGACGAACCGGGTCGCCAGGCTCTGCGCGACGTACTTCGCCGTCGACGGGTGCAGCGCGATGTAGGCGATGTACGCGTCGATCGCCGCGTCGGCCTTCTTCGGGTCCAGCGAGTCGTTGGCGTGGGTGAAGCCGAGGATCTTCACCTTGCCGACGTAGTGCTGTTCCGGCTTGAAGACGTACTTGCCGTCCCGGTCGATACCGCGACCGGTCTGCAGCATGGCCGCCTGCCGGACGTCCTGCTCCTCGTAGCCACCGTCGACGCCGACCGAGTAGAGCTCGAGGTTCTCCCGGGCGAGGTTCTCGTTGATCGCGTCCTTGCGGGAGTCCTTCTGGTTCAGGTAGATCAGCAGCGCGGGGTGCTTGTTCGCGGCGACCAGCATCTCCGGGTAGCTGCTCAGCGCGTACTTGCGCACGACGTCCTGGTCGAACGAGTTGCGGTAGACCTCGCCGCCGTCGAAGTCGGCCGCGACGTGCAGGAAGTCGTTCCAGAAGTCGACCATCACCTCGAACAGTTGGCGCTTGGACCAGATCTGCCGCGCGATGGTGGCGTCGACCATCTCCCGCTCCGGCTGGGCGCCCTGCTCGTTGAGCTGGTCCCGCTGGGTGCGCAACTGCTGCGGGTCGAGCTTCAGGGTGGGCAGTTCGGAGAGCTTCAGCTCGGCCTTGCTCGGCTCGATCTTGTCCGGCTCCAACTGGGCGCGGATCCAGGCGTCGATGCCCTGGCTCTTGATGTCGGCGATCACCGCGGGCGTGGGCCCGAAGGTGGCGCGCCGGGCCAGGTGCAGGATCGGGTCCTTGGACAGCACCGTCTTGACCGTCACCTTGGTCGCCGCCGCGGCGGCGGCCGGGCCGGGCAGGGTCCGTCCACTTGTCGGCGCGTTCTTCTTCAGCGCCTCACCGGCCCGAGAGCCCATGTAGCTCTCGTTCTGCTCGGTGTACGTCCGCACCGTGCTGGGCTGCTGGCCACTGGGCCGCGCCGCGGTGCCGTCGGTCACCGTGCTGCCGGTCGCGTCGCCGGCCGCTGCCGCCTCGTCGCCGAAGAGGCCACGGAACTGCGGGGTCATGGCGATCGCCGCGCCACCGGCGACGACGGCGGCGGTGCCGCCGAGGGCGACCATGGCCTTGCGCCGGCCGACCTTGCGGCCCGGGTCGTCGTCATCGTCGAGGGCGGGCAGTCCGGCACCGGCCGGTCGCGCCGGTGCCGGCCGGCCGAGACCCTCCGGGCCGACCCACTGCGGTCCGCGCGGGCCGGGGGCCGGGTGTCCGGCGTGGGCGTAACCGTCGCCGTACTGCTCGCGCGGGTCGGCCTGGGCGGGGTAGCCGCCCTGGTAGGGGTGGGGCGAGTCGTACCCGTACGGCGCGGGCGTGTGGGGGTCGCCGTAGCCGTCCGCGCTGTGGTGCTGGCGTCCGTCCCAACCGCGGTCGTCCCGCGGTCGACGTGGTGGCACATTCTGGTCGGCCATGTACCAATCCCGATTTCTGATGAGCGCCGAGAACTGCGACCGGCAGGTGCGGCAGGTGCGGCGACTGTTGCCTGAGGGGGTTGCTACGGCAAGGTAGCCAAGCCCTCAGGTGCCTTCAAGGTGGGCCGAACACCCGCAGGAGGGCACTTAAGACAGCGCTCAGCGCGTCGTCGGGATCGGGCGGCGGGCCGGAGTCGAGCGCGGACCCTCCCAGCAGGGCGTACGTGCGGCAGCCGGGCACAGATCGGACCGCTCCGCCGGAGGCGACACGTTCCGCGCCGCCCATCACCACAGACAAACTTAAGGTTTGGGTAAGCCGGACATGAGGTTCACTCGCGTGGCGGAAAAGTAGCAGCAGCGGGTGGGCGTGAGCCGCCGTCACGGCGGGTATGCCGCCGAACCGCTGAACGCGTGAGGGGAAGGCAGCGCCATGCTCAGCAAAGAGGATCAGCGCAGGTTCGACCAGATCACCCGTCAGCTCCGGGAGAGTGACCCGGCCTTCTTCAACCGGCTGGACCACCGGGCCCGGGCCCGCAGGGGCCGCTACCTGATGTTGTTGACCATCGTGCTGTGGGCGTCGCTGCCAGCGATAGCCGTGTTCGCCGGCCGGTTGACCGGCGCGATCTGCGCGGTGGTGCTCGTGGCGAACGCCGCGATCATGTGGCGGTTCCGCCGCCGGTGGACGTGACGGCTCACCGGTCGGCCGGGCCGAAGGCCCGGTACGCACGACGCAGACGTTCCAGCAGCCCCGGCCCGCCGATGGCCGGAGCTGGCGCTCCGAGCTGGCGCAGCAGGAGGTCGGGGCCGGTCGCCAGTCGGGGTGGCCGATCGGGCAGCGGCACGGACGGCATCCAGAACCGGTCCGCCGATTCGGCCAGCGGCGTCGCCGGCAGCCCGGCGAGCGCGCGGGCCGCGCCGACCGGTGCCACGACGTCCACGGTCGACTCCGATCCGTCCGGCTCGGACGGTGGGCCGGCCGGTGCGGGTGGCAGGGCGGCGCCGGTGGCCTCGACGCGCCGGGCGCGCAGCTCGTCGAGCAGCTGGGCGCGGGATCGGCCGCGCCAGTGCAGCAACTCGAACGGGTCCGCGTCGAACGCCTCGGCCAGCAGGTAGAACGTCGCCGCGAGGTGCTTGCACGGCACCGCGAAGTCGGGGCAGTTGCACCGCTGGGTCAGCTCGTCGACGGCGGCGGGGAAGAGCGGCGCGCCAGCGGCGACGAACAGCTCCTCCAACTCGTCGGGCAGGTCCCCGGCGAGCAGCCGGGCGCTGAAGAACGCCTGGCCGGCCAGCTCCGCCTCGATCCGGGACCAGAGTGCGGCCGGGAACGGCTTCAGCGCGATCGACACCTGGTACGGCTGCGGGCGCGAGCCCTGCACCACCGCGCTGACCCGCCCCGGTGCGATGTCGAGCGTGAGCACCTGACCGGCCCGCGCGTACGACCGGCCACGGGTCAGCCGGGTGCCGAGCGCGAAGGACTCCAGCACCTCCAGGAAACGTCGCGACCACCAGGAACTGCCGATCGCGCCCCGGGCGCTGCGCGCCCGCAGACCCCCGTCGACCTTGCGGGGGCGCCCGTAGTCGGCGAACCGGTCGGTACTCGGCTGGCTCACTCCAGCGCTCCGCTGCGCTCCGCGCCGGGGTGAGGCACCACGCTGTGCCTGATGGTTCGCACACTCCGCTCGCTCACTCCACCACCGCCCCGGCCTCCAGGGCGAACAGGTCACGCAACTGGCCGGTGGACAACTCGGTGATCCACTGCTCGCCGGTGCCGACCACCCGCTCGGCGAGGTTGCGCTTGTCCGCGATCAACGCGGCCACCTTCTCCTCCACCGTGCCGGCGCAGACGAACTTGCGGACCTGCACCCGCCGACGCTGACCGATGCGGAACGCCCGATCGGTGGCCTGGTCCTCCACCGCCGGGTTCCACCACCGGTCCACGTGCACCACGTGGTTGGCGGCGGTCAGGGTGAGCCCGGTGCCACCGGCCTTGAGGGAGAGGACGAACAGCGGCGGACCGTCCGCCGACTGGAAGCGCTGCACCATCGCGTCCCGTTCGGCCTTGCCGAGGCCGCCGTGCAGGAACAACACCTCCCGGCCGAACCGCGCCGACAGGTGACCCCGCAACATCGCACCGAACTCGGCGTACTGGGTGAACAGCAGCGCCCGCTCCCCCGCCGCCAGCACCTCCTCCAGGATCTCGGTCAGTCGGGCCAGCTTGCCGGAGCGGCCCTCCAACGCCGAGCCGTCGCGCAGCAGTTGGGCCGGGTGGTTGCAGACCTGCTTGAGTCGGGTCATGGTGGCCAGCACCAGGCCGCGCCGCTCGATGCCGTCGCTGGTCTCGATCCGGGCCAGCATGTCGTCGACCACCACCCGGTACAGGGCGGCCTGTTCCGCGGTGAGGTTGCAGACCACCTCCATCTCCAGCTTCTCCGGCAGGTCCGAGATGATCGACGAGTCGGTCTTGAGGCGGCGCAACACGAACGGCCCGGTGATCCGGCGCAACCGCTCGGCGGCCTCGACGTCGCCGTTGCGCTCGATCGGCTCGGCGAACCGCTTACGGAACGTCGCCGCCGGCCCCAGCAGACCCGGGTTGGCGAACTGCATGATCGACCACAGGTCGGCGAGCCGGTTCTCCACCGGCGTACCGGTCACCGCCACCCGCTGCCGGGCGGGCAGCGCGCGGACCGCCTCGGCCTGCCGGGTCGACGCGTTCTTGATCGCCTGCGCCTCGTCCACCACCACCCGGTGCCAGTCGATGCCAGCCAGGTCGACGGCGTCGCGGGCGGCCACCGAGTAGGTGGTGAGAACCAGGTCCGCACCGTGCGCGGCCGCGGTGAACTCCGCCCCCCGCGCGCGCTCCGCGCCATGGTGTACGTGCACCCGAAGCGTCGGCGTGAACCGTGCCGCCTCCCGCTGCCAGTTGCCGACCAGCGACATCGGACAGACCAGCAGCGTCGGCCCGGCGTCCGGTGGATCCCCGGCGAGCAGCGCGAGCAACTGCACGGTCTTGCCCAGCCCCATGTCGTCGGCGAGCACGCCACCCAGGCCGAGCGAGCGCAGGAAGGCAAGCCAGGCCAGTCCGCGCTGTTGGTACGGCCGCAGCGTCCCCTGGAAACCCGGCGGCGCGTCCAGCGGGGTGAGCCGGCGCTCGACCGCCCCGGCGAGCAGGTCGCCAAGTGCTCCGTCGGCGGTCACCTCCAGCACCGGCAGCGCCCCGGTGGCCTCGCCGTCGGCCAGCCCGAGGCGGAGCAGGTCGGCGACGCTCAGCTCACCCGCCGAGCGGAGCAGACGCAGACCGGCGGCGAGCCGCCCCGGGTCGAGTTCGACCCACCGACCGCGCAGCCGCACCAGCGGGGTCTTCATCTCGGCCAATGCCGCCAGCTCCTCGGCGGACAACGGCTGGTCACCGAGGGCGATCTCCCAGCGGTAGTCGACCAGGGCGTCCAGGCCGACACCTGCTTCGGTGCCACCGACAGTGCCCGGCGCGGTGCGGCTGCGGGCCCGCAGCCGAGCGCCGAGCCGCGCCGACCGGCGCTGCCACCACGAGGGCAACAGCACCCCGAAGCCGGCCGCGTGCAGCACCGGGGCACCCTCGCTGAGGAATCGGTGCGCCCCCTCGACATCCAGGTCCATCGCCTCGGGAGCGGCGGTGCGCAGCGCGGCGTCCAGGTCCGGCCAGAGCCGGCTGGCCCGACCCAGCTCGGCCAGCAGCGTCTCCTGCGGGCTGCTCGTGCGACCGGCCAGGCCGCCGAGCGTCTGCGGCGCCCGCCAGACCTGCCCGGCGTCGACGTGCAGACCGGGCTCGTCCGCCGACTGCAACCCGAACTCCAGCCGCCACCGACCGCCACCGACCGACTCCACCGGCACGATGTCGGCCGGTGCCGGGCGGGTGACCAGGATGGGTTCGGTGATCTCGTCGGGGGCTGGCTCCACCAACCGGAAACTGGCCCGCACCGGGCCGCCAGCGGCGTCCCGCTGCCAGACGTCCAGCTCGTCGCGCAGCGTGGCCAACGCCAGGGGATCGACGGTGAAGTCACGCCGAGGGCCGGCGAGTGCGGCCAACCAGGCCGGTGCCGGGCCGCCCGGCCGCAGTCCCCGGGCCAGCGTGGTGGTCGCCAGAGCAGCCCGCGCGGCGGCGTCGGTCAACGCGTCGAGCGCGTCCGCGACCAGCGCGGCGGCCGTCAGCTCAACCCCACCCAGCTCGGCCGAGGTCGGGGTGGGCGGCACGGCGGCGGCTCGGGTGGCCGGCGGCAGGGCCAACGCCAGTGATCGCGCCCAGCCGGCGTCGGTGCCGGTCAACAGCGGCCGCCAGACCGCACGCGCCGACACCTGCGCAGAACCGCCCGACGAAGCCCCCGCCGCCATGCCCCCGGCCGGCGCGGCGTCCGCCACCGCCCGGCCCGCCGACGCGGCGACGCCGGGGAGCACCCGGCCCCGGGTTACCAGATCGGCGGCGAAGTCGGCCAACTCGGCGAGGTGGCGCAGGGTGGCTCCGGGCACCGCCGGGAGGTCGTCCAGGGCGCGTAGCAGCGGCAGCGCGTCGTCTGGGGCGTACACCAGAACGGGGACCCGCCACCCGGCCAGGGTGAGCCGGCCGCGGGCCGGGGGTGCGACGGCGGTCCGGATCAGCTCGGGTGAGTCGGTGGGCGTGCCGGCCCGGGTGGGCAGGGTCAGCAGCGCGGTGTCCGGGCGGGTCGGCTCGGCGACGTCGCCGAGGACGGCGGCCAGGTCGGCGTGCCCGGCGGCGAAGGGGTGCGGGCGCTCCCGGGGCGGCCGGCCGGGACGGGTCGACGCTGGTGGCGCGACGCTGTCCTCGGCCCAGACGGCGAGGCCGCCGGTCGAGCCGTCGCAGGGCTTCCACAGCCCGTGGATGACCAGCACCTGCTCCCCCTCGTCGCCGCCCGCGCCCAGGATATGCGGCCCCGCTGGGCGATCACGCGCCCCACCGGCCCAGGCACGAACTCAACGAAGATCAGGTTCAGATCGCGCCGGACTCGCCGTCGGTCAACTCGCGCAGGATGTCGGCATGGCCGGCGTGTCGGGCCGTCTCCTCGATCAGGTGCACCAGGATCCAGCGCAGCGACACCTCGCCGAGTTGCGGGTGCGGCACCACGTGGTCGAGGTCGAAACGCGCGGCGATCGAACGGGACCGGGCGCAGGCCCGCTCGTACGCCTCGGTCAGCCCGGCGACGGTGTCCTGGTCGCCGAGGGTGAAGCTCGCCACCGCGTCCTCCGCCGAGGTGAGGTAGACGTCGCCCGGCTCGGGAGCCAGCAGGGTCGGGAACCAGTTCCGCTCGACCAGGGTCAGGTGTTTGACCAGCCCGGCGAGCGTGGTCGCCGAGGGCACCAGGCGTCGGCTGGCGTCGGCGTCGGAGAGACCGCGCACCTTGCGCAGCAGCACGCCACGGTGGAAGTCGAGAAACGAGTCCAGTACGGCGCGCTCGTCGCCGGTGCGGGCGAGCACCGGACCGAGCGTCGGATCGATCGTCTGCTCCATCCGCCGACCCTAGCCACGGGCCGGGTCGCCCGCTGCCCCGCTATCGCTGCGGGCGGGCGACACGACGGGCAGGATGGGCGCATGGCTTCATCCGTGCGAATCCTTCTCGTCGGCGGCTCGGCGGACGGGCAGACCATCACCGTCGAACTGGACAGCAACGGCCGTCCACCGCTGACCCACCATCACCTCGGCTCGGGTGGGCTGGCGGGGGCACAGATCTACGAGCTGGAGACCGCCCACGACGAGGCCAGCGAGTGGCGCTACCGGTGGACCGGCCCCGCGGTCTGAGCGCCCACTCAGACCCGGGTCAGGGCCTGGCTGCGCAGGCCCTCCAACACGCCGCGGGTGACCTCCGAGGTGCCCCGCGCCTGCTCGCACACCTCCGCCACCCGGCGGGCGGTGGCCTCGGCGCGTTGCTCCCGCTCGTCCCACAGCCTGTCGACCTCGGCCAACAGTGGCCCCTCGACCTCCCGCTCCACGCCGCGCAGGGCCGGCACGCCGAGCCGCTGGGCCAGGTCGAAGACCTTGCCGGCGTACGGCAGGGGCAGGAACGGTGTGCCGACCATCGCCGCGAAGATCAGGAAGTGCAGGCGCATGCCGACGGCCAGGTCGAAGTGCCGCATCAGCCCGAGTACCTGCTGTGGAGAGTAGGTGCCGTGCAGGATTCGCCCCCGATCGGCGGCGACCATGTGGGAGAGCACCCCGTGGGCGTGCCGGATGTCGTCGCGCTCCATCGGCACGAACAGCACGTACGCGTCGATCCGGTGCACCAGGAAGTCACCGATCTGGGCCAGCAGCCGGTGGTAGCCGTCCACGTCCAGCCGCTCGGCGGCCCGCCCCGGCTCCCGCACGCTGATCCCGACCAGCCGCTTACCGACCGGCACGCCCTCCTCGGCGAGCAGGTGCGCCGGGAAGTCCTCGGGCTGGAGGAGGAAGGCCGGGTCGGCGGTGACCGTGATCGGGTTGAGCAGGCCGGCCTCCTCCAGCACCATCCGGGACTCCTGGTCCCGGACCGTCACCTGGGTCGCGCCGGAGAGCGTTTCCCGGACCATGCCGGTGTCCACCCCGTCGCTGAGCGGCCCGACCCCCACCGCGTACGTGATCAGGGGCAGGCCACGCTCCTGGGCGACCCGGACCACCCGCAGGTAGCGGCGGGCCTCCCGGTCGTAGAGGATGCCGCCGCCGCCCAGGATGAGCAGATCGAGCTGGGCCAGGACCAGGGCGGAGTCGGTACGGCTGACGCCCTCCCAGGGCACCGCCTCGACATCCGGATGGGCGGCCCGGGTGTGCTCCGGGTTACGGGAGAAGACAATGATCCGGGCGTTTGGTTCCTGCGTGCGCAGATCGGTGAGCAGGCCGGTGAGGATCGCCTCGTCGCCGAGATTTCGCCCACCGTACGAGCCGAGCACACCGATGGTCAGTCCGGCGCCATGCGTCATCCGTCGCTCCTCCCCAGGTGCAGTCCGCGCCGGTTTCCCGCTGGGCAGGTGAACAGTCCTGCCGGGGGGACCGTCCTGGGTCACTCCCGGCTCAACTCGCCGCGGTGATCCGCTTCGCCATCTGCTGCGAGGTGACCTCGAAGCCCAGACTCCGGTAGAGCCCGATCGCCACGACGTTCGTACCGAAGACGTTCAGACCCAACTCGGGCACGTTGAGCTGGGCGAGTTCGACCTCGATGAGCTGGATCATCCGGCGTGCGTAGCCGCGTCCCCGGTGCTCCGGATGCACCTCAATGTTGTGGATCCAGGCCTGGCGCGGGGCGGTCGCCGCCGGCAGGGTCACCCAGATCCAGCCGATCTCGGTGTCGTCGACCCGGCCCAGCCGCAGCAGCGCCCCCTCGGTCGCCGCGCCCGCCGGCAGCGACTCCCGGATCTGGCTGACCGACCGTTCGAGGGCCGCCTCCGGGGTCAACCCCCGGTTCACGACCAGGTCCTCCGCGTACCCCTGCTCCAACTCCCCGAGCAGCCGGGTCAGGTCCTGCTCGGTCATCGGTGTCAACGTCAACTCCACCGAATCCTCCCCTCTGTCGTCGCCGGTGAAGAGTGCAGCAGATCAGACCTGGGCGCGCCACCGGGTTCGGTCGCGCACGGGCGCGGGTTTCGGACCTGGGGGTGGGAACGAGGGGTCCGATTGCCGCCAGACGGGCAGTCGGCGCGGCTACATGATCGTTTGCATGATGACACTCAACGACAGGGTCGCCCTGGTGACCGGGGGCTCTCGCGGCATCGGGGCCGGCATCGCCCTGCGCCTGGCCCAGGACGGCGCCGACGTGGCGCTGACCTACCGGCAGGACGCGGAGCGGGCCGCGACAGTGGTGAAACAGATCGAGGCGCTGGGCCGGCGGGCGCTGGCCATCCAGGCCGACGGTGCCGACCCGAGCGCCGTGCGGGGCGCGGTCGACCGGGTGGCCGCCGACCTGGGTCGGCTGGACATCCTGGTGAACAACGCGGCGGTCTTCCTGGTCGGTGCCATGGACGAACTCGGCCCGGCGGAGCTGGAGCAGACCATCGCGGTGAACATCCGGGCACCGTACGTCGCCGTGCAGGCGGCGCTGCGGCACCTGGGCGAAGGCGGACGGATCATCAGCATCGGCAGCAACGTCGGTGAACGGGCCGTCTTCCCCGGGCTGACGCTCTACTGCATGAGCAAGACCGCGCTCGTCGGGTTGACCCGGGGCCTGGCCCGCGAGCTGGGCCCACGGAACATCACCGTCAACCTGGTCAACCCCGGGCCGACCGACACGGACGCCAATCCGGCGGACGGCCCGAACGCGGCGGCCATCAGGGGATTCACCGCCGTCGGCCGCTACGCTCGCCCCGCCGACATCGCGGCCACCGTCGCGCACCTGGCCAGCCCCGAGGCCGGGTACGTGACAGGTGCGGTGCTCAATGTGGACGGCGGCTTCACCAGCTGAGGACCCCGGGCGGCGTCGGATGGCGCCGCGACGCCGCCCAACCTCAACCACAACACCGTTGCGTTAGGGCTGTAGCCAGCGGGTCAACCCGGGACAGGAAGTGCCCGATCTGGGCCTGGCTTGGCGATCATGGAGTTGTGGTGCCGACTTTGGGGGTTTTACGGGCGTTCTGTTACCCACCACAACTCCATGATCGACAAGACAGTGCTGGTTGACGAACAGCCGTTCCACCTAACGCAACGGCGTTGACCTCAACCAGCACCGCTGATCACCAGCTCGCTCGTCGGCTTGACCGGACCGCCTACGGTGCCGGCCATGTCCCTTCGCGCGGCACGCCTGCTGGTCTGGCCCTTCGCCGTGGCCGCACTCGCCCTGCGGGTCTGCGCCGAGCTGTGGTTCAAGCCGCTGACCTGGCGGATCGATCCGAATGGCGTCGCCCTCCTGACGTGGGTGGCCGTCCTGGCCGGCACGCTCCTGGTGCCGTGGGCCGGCTACAACCTGTTGACCAGGAGCAACCGGCGGCCCGCGACCTGGCAGGTGGACGCGGCGCGGAACCGCTTCGTCGCGCCGTCGAGCCCGCGCTGGATGGGCCCCTGGTCGATGGTCCTTGGCTGGATCGCGGCGGCCTTCGTGCAGACCGAACGGATCGCCGGCGAGGATCGCGCACAACTCGTCCAGATACCAGGGGTGCTGGCGCTGGCCATCGCTGTCCCGCTCCTCGTCCTGGGCGGTATCGCGCTCACCCTGCTGCTGAACCGGCCGCGCCTCACCCTGGACCGCGATGGCATCACGGCAAAGGGCCTTGTCAGGCGGACCTTCCTACCCTGGGATCGCCTGGTTCCCGGTGGACCGCCTCCCCCGCCCCCGAAGGCCGCGAGCATCCCCCTGATGCGGGTGCCCGCGGTGCCGGGCAAGCCGCCCTACCCGTATCCGCTGGCGGCCGGACGGCTGCACGTGGAGCCGGGGTTCCTCGCGAACACGATTCGGCAGTACGTGGAGCACCCTGAGCACCGCTCGGCCATCGGCACCCAGCGCGAACTGGATCGGCTGCACGCCACCCTGAGGTGAAACCGGCCGCGTCCTCAGCGGGGCGGATCCTCGCCGGTGAGCCCGTCCACCGACTCCCGGATCAGGTCGGCGTGGCCGACGTGCCGGGCGTACTCCTCAATGAGGTCGACGAGAACCCGGCGCAGGCTCGGCACGCGACCGTCCGGCCACTCGCCCCGCGCCAACTGCTCCGGACCGGCGTCGGTCAGCAGGTCGGCGACGGTGGCCCGGGAACGGGCCACCGCCTCCCGCCAGAGGTTGTAGAGCTGCTCCGGGGTGTCCTCGGCGGCGGAGTGCCAGTCCCAGCCGGGGTTCGCGGCCCAGTCGACGGTCTCCCACGGTGGTCCGGGTGAACGCCCGGCCAGCTTCAGCGAGAAGTAGAGATCCTCGACGAAGGCCAGGTGCTTGAGCAGCCCACCCAGGGTGATCGACGACGGGCCGAGCGTCGCCCGCAGACCGTCCGCGTCGAGCCCACCGGTCTTCCAGGCGAGAGTCGCGCGCTGCCGGTCCAGGGAGCCCAGCAGGGTGGCGGTCTCGTCGCCCGCGATCGGCGGCTCGGGGTGACCGTGCTCGTCGGCGTTGGTCATGGTGATCGAGGCTAACGGGCCGACCGAGGCCGGTCCATCCCGCGTGGACACGAATAGGATTCCGTGGGTGAAGCCACGGGTGGTCCCGGGTCGGGCGAGCTGCTGTTGGCGGACGAGCGGAGCTGCCGTCGAGACGTCAGGGCAGTTCGTAGCCGGCTTCCTCGACTGCGGCGCGCACCTCGGCGATGTCGAGAGGGCGGTCGCTCGTCACCGTGGCGGTGTCGGATTCGACGTCCACCGCCACGGCGGTGACACCGGGAATCCGTTCGATCTCCTCGGTGACGAAGCCCGCGCAGTGCCCGCAGGCCATACCGATCACCCGATAGCTGCTGACGGTCATGGCGGCGACTGCCCTCGGGCAGGCGCCTCGACGGGCACCGAACGGGTCAGCATGTGAGCCCGGCGCATCCGCCCGTCGGCAGCGAACTGCCCGAAGAAGTGGACGTCCACGCTGCCCTCCCGCTTGGAGGTCTGGAAGTGCAGGGTGTAGCGGGCGGCGATCCGGTCCCCGGCCGCGATCGCCTCGTGCACCTCCCACCGGGCGCCGGTCTGGTGCTTGCGCGCCGGGCGCGAGTGTGCGATGAGCTTGGCGCGGTCCATCAGGTGGCCGTCGGCGACCTGCACGATGTCGGGCGTGTGATAGCGGTCGACGACAGTGGCCGGGTCCTCGTCGCCGTGAACCAGCTCGCTCATGAAAGAGGTGAAGAAGTTCGCGATGAACTCCTTCGGGGCGGTGCCGTCGGAAGCGGTCATCTCACCTACCGTTCGGTCGATCCTTTACAGCTTGTAAAATATCGATCCTCGACAACTTTGGCAAGGTGTAAGAGATGAGTGGCTCAGCAGATCGCAACCGCCGCGCCGACGCCCGCCGCAACAGCGGCGCGATCCTCGACGCGGCGATCCGACTGCTCGACGCGCAGCCCGACGCGAGCCTCGACGCCATCGCCGGCGCCGCCGGTGTCACCCGGCAGACCGTCTACGCCCACTTCCCGTCCCGTGAGCAGCTGATGGCGGCAGTCGTCCGACGGATCACCGACGAGGCCGTCGCCGCGATGGACGCCGCCGACCCGGACCACGGACCCGCCACGGACGCGCTCACCCGCGTCCTCACGGCCGGCGCCCAGATCGCCGAGCGCTATCCAGTCCTGATCCAGCAGATCGCGGCACTGCCGGTGAGTCCGCAGGTCGACGAGGAACGCCACGTGCCGGTCGCCGATCGGATCACCCGGGTGATTCGGCGCGGACAGGCGAGCGGCGAGTTCGACAGTGGACTGCCGGCCGGGTTGCTCGCCACGATGACCATCAAGATCGGCCACGCCGTGGGCGAGGAGGTCGACGCCGGCCGGATGACCCGGACCGAGGCCGCCGACGCGCTGCGTACCGTCCTGATCAGGCTGCTGCGCCCCAGCGGGTGATCATGTTCGGACGCTAGTCTGATGTGCAACGGCCTACCTGGGAGGCACTGTGACGCAGCGCTCGCAGCCCCAGCAAGGCCGGTGCCCCGTCTGTAAACGTCTCGTGCCCCTCATCGCACAGGGAAAAGCCGCGCGGCACAACGGCACCATTCGCGCCTACGCCCCGCCCGAGGAGTGCCGCGGGGGTGGACAGCGAGCGGAAGCCACGGGGTCACGAGACGACGAGGGCCACCGGTGATCCGGCAGCCCTCGGCGCTCACGTGTCGGAAGGTGGGCGCGGCAGGTTTCGAACCTGCGACCCCTCGCTTGTAAGGCGAGTGCTCTCCCACTGAGCTACGCGCCCGGATCGCCCGTGCGGCGGGCCGGTGGCTGGCAAGCTTACCTTGCTCGCCGCCGACCTCGGCGCACGGCGTACCCCGGTCAGCTGGTCGCTTCGGCGATGGCCTTGCGCCAGCCCTGCTGGTCGCGGGCCTCGCCCGGGCCGTTCATCTCGGTGTAGCGGACCACGCCGGCCTTGTCGATGAGGAAGGTGCCCCGGTTGGCGAAGCCGGCGTTGTCGTTGAAGACCCCGTACGCCTGGGCGACGGCGCCGTGCGGCCAGAAGTCGGCGAGCAGGGGGAACTGGTAGCCCTCGCGGTCGGCCCAGACCTTGTGGCTGAAGACCGAGTCGACGCTGACCGTCAGCACCTGGACGTCGTCGTTCACGTACGCGTCGAGGTTGTCCCGCACCTCGCTCAGCTCGCCCTGGCAGGTGCCGGTGAAGGCGAACGGGTAGAAGACCAGCAGCACGGCGCGCCTGCCCCGAAAGTCCGAGAGTCGGACTTCCTGGTTGTTCTGGTCCTTCAGCACGAAGTCCGGTGCCTCGGCACCAACCTCGATGGGCATGCGTGATCTCCTCGGGGGTCGAGTCGGGGGGAACGGCACCAGCCTGCCACCCGACGGTGCGGACCGCCGGGCCGGCGAAACGGCGCGGGCTACTTCTTGGCCTTGGCCCCTCGGCGCAGCACCAGACGTGCGCCGCTCCAGTCCCGGCCGGCGTTGACGGTCGAGGTCTGCTGAAGGCCGGCGGTGGGCGCGGACTCCGCGACCTCGCTCGGCTCGACGTGCCCGTCACGCCCCGCCTTCGGGGTGAGTAGCCACACGACCCCGTTGTCGGCCAGCGGGCCGAGGGCATCGACGAGAAGTTCGAAAAGGTCACCGTCGCCGTCGCGGTACCAAACCAGCACCGCGTCGACCACCTCGTCGGTGTCCTCGTCGACCAGCTCTCCACAGCGGTCGGTCAGGGCGTCCCGGAGATCCTGGTCGACGTCGTCGTCGTACCCCATCTCCATGACGACCATCCCCGGTTCCATTCCGAACCGGTCCGCCAGGCTGCGTACCCCGTCGGCGGCCTGACCAGCGGTCGCGCTCACTGTCGCGTGCCTCCTCATCTCGTCCCTGCTCGCGGCGTCGGTGCGACGCCGTCAGGCAAAGTCCACACACTTGTGCGTCCGCGCGCAAGTGGCGCACCGGGTGCAACGGAATTTACCGTGCCAGCAGCGTACGGGCACCGTCGGTAATGGCTTCCGCCGAGACCAGAACATGACGTGCTGCTGGACCTAATGGTACAAACGAGTCAACTCCGGCCACGCGCCGCGCGGCACCGACATATCCGGCGTCGACTAGCGCGGCGATCACCCCCTCGCCGACCCCACCGGAGCGGCGCGTCTCGTCCACCACCAGCACCCGTCCCGTCGCCGAGGACTCCCGGATGATGTCGGCCACCGGCAGCGGGGCCAGCCAGCGCAGATCCACCACCCGGATGCCCACCCCCTCCTCGGCGAGGACCGCAGCGGCCCGCAGCGACATCCGCACCCCGTTACCGAAGGTGATGATGGTCAGGTCGTCGGCCGAGCCGACCCGGTAGACGCGGGCCCGACCGATCGGCACGTGCCCGGAAACCCACGCGCCCGGCTCCGGGTAGGCCGCCAGCCACTCCCCGTCGCCCTCGGCGTACAGGTCACGGGTGTGGTAGAGCGCGATCGGCTCCACGAACACGCAGACGCTGCCGTCCACCGCCGCGCTGGCCAGGCAGGTCCGCAGCATGGGCGCCGCGTCGTCCGGCCGCGCCGGCACCGCGACCACCAGACCTGGCACATCCCGGAGTACGGCCACCGAGTTGTCGTTGTGGAAGTGCCCGCCGAAACCCTCCTGGTACGCCAGCCCGGCGACCCGGACCACCATCGGATTGCGGAACGCCCCCCGCGAGAAGAACTGCATGGTCGCCGCCTCGCCGCGCAGCTGGTCCTCGGCGTTGTGCAGGTACGCCAGGTACTGGATCTCCGGCACCGGCAGCATCCCGGCCAACCCGGCCCCGAGGCCCAGCCCGAGCACCGACGTCTCGTCCAGCAGGGTGTCGAAGACCCGGGCCGCCCCGAAACGGTCGCGCAGCCCCTTCGTCACCCCGTACACACCGCCCTTGGCGGCCACGTCCTCCCCGAAGATCGCCATCTGCGGGTGGTCGAGCATCCCGTCGGCGAGCGCCGCGTTGATGCTCTGCGCCAGGCTCATCGGGCCGGCCAGTTCCGGCGGCTTACCGCCGAACGCCTCGACCCGGGCGCCGGCGCCCGGCCCGCTGGCCCGCGCCGCGGCGTCGGCCACCGCCCGCGCCACCCGCACCGGACGGCGTGGGGCCAGCGCCGACACCACGTCGGCCGCAGAGGCCAGCTTCGGCTCGCCCAGCACCTCCTCGGCCAGCCGGCGTACCTGCCAGCCGGTCTCGTCGTACCGGGCCAGCAGCTCCTCGCCGGTGGCCACACCGGCATCGACGAGCAGCCGCGCGGTGGCGGCCACCGGATCCCGGTCCAGCTCCTCGGCCAGCTCGGCCGTGCTCCGGTACGCCGACTCCGCGTCCGCACCGGCGTGTCCCATCAGCCGTACCGTGCGCAGGTGCAGCACGGCCGGCCGCCGGTTGCGGCGCACCCAGGCCGCCGCCTCGGCCGCCACCGCGTACGTCTGCACCGGGTCGGCCCCGTCCGCGCTGAAGTAGCGGATGCCCGGCTTCGCCCGCAGGGTCGCCTCGACCCAGCCCTCCGGTGAGCGGACGCTGATGCCCAGCCCGTTGTCCTCGCAGACGAAGAGCACCGGGATGCGCAGGCCGGCGTGGTCGTACCAGCCGGCGGTGTTGAACGCGGCGGTGGCGGTGGCGTGGTTGACCGAGGCGTCGCCGAAGGAGCACACCACTATCGCGTCCGGGGGCCACGGAACGGACGCGGGGCCCGCACCGCCGCCGACCCGCACCCCGGCCCCGGTACGCCGCCCGACGCTGTCCAGCCGGCGCAGCCGCTCCACGGCCAGTCCCATCCCGACCGCGCGGGGCAGGTGCGAGGCGATCGTGGAGGTGGTCGGCACGATGGCCAGGTCGGCCCGGCCGAACACCTTGTGCCGGCCGCCCGCGATCGGCTCCTGACTGGAGGCGACCATCCCGCGCAGCACGTCCCGGGCCGCGTCCTCGTACGCCGCGAACCCGCCGACCGCCGACGCGGACCCGGCGGGATCACGCTCGGTCGCCTCGCGGCCAGTCGACTCGGGGTCGGTCGCCTCGCTGTCGGGCCTCTCAAGGTCGGGCCGCTTGGCGCTGGTCGACTCGCGATCGGGCCGCTCGGTGCCGGCCGACTCGCGATCGCGCCACTCGGTGCCGGCCGACTCGCGATCGCGCCACTCGGTGCCGGCCGACTCGCGGCCGCGCCACTCGGCGCTGGTCGACTCGCGGCCGCGCGCCTCGCGGTCGGTCGGCCGGGACTCGGAGCGCTCGAAGTCGGCCGGCACGGAACCGGACAGCACAGACCCGGTCAGCACTGAGCCGGACGGCACGGACCCGGAGGGCACGGACCCGGACGGCACGGAACCGGACGGCACGGAACCGGACGGCACGGAACCGGACGGCACGGGTCCGGACGGCACGGGTCCGGACGGCACGGGTCCGGACGGCACGGGTCCGGACGGCACGGGTCCGGACTGCTTCGGGTCGGCGGTCGCGGCCGAACCCACGGTCGCTGCCGAATCGGCGGCGGCCTGCGCGGCGCGGACGCAGTAGAAGGCGCCGGAGCGGTAGTGCAGCAGCGCCGGATCGGTGGGGCGCAGCGCGGCGGCGACCGCGGCGTTGCCCTCGTGCCCGGCCGAGCCGATTGTGTAGAAGCCCTCGCCGAAGCCGCGCAGCCAACGGCCGGCCAGGTCGAGCTGCCGGCTGGTCACCTGCGCGTCGAACAGGTCCAGCACCTGCGCCCCGGTCAGTGGGGCATCGTCGCTGACCGGGTCGGCGGGGTCACGCCGCCGCACCGCGGCGGGCAGCGCCGCCAGCGTCTCCCGGAACCGGTCGTCGAGATCTTGCGGGGTCGTCACGTGGGACAGCATTACCGACGAGAGCCAGTGTCGCCCAGTGGGACACGGTTGGCGCCTGTCGACTCACTCCGGCCCGCAGGGCTCCGAACAGTCCTCGTCGGACATCTTCCGGACCAGGTCACGAAGGGTGCTCAGCTCCCGGTCGGTCAGCCCGGACAGGAGTCGGGAGTCGGACATCACCTCGGTCACCCGGTCCCGTTCGACGCGTCCCCGCTCGGTCACCACCAACGTCTTCTGCCTGCGGTCCGCCGGGTCGGTGCGGCGCTCGACCAACCCGACCTGCTCCAGCTTGTCGACGAGCACCGTCACGTTCGACCGGTCGCAGCCCAGTCGACCGGCGAGGTCACGGGCGGGCAGCGGGTGGTCCGGGTCCAGTTCGCGCAACGCCCGGGCCGCCGCCGGGGTGAGCCCCAACTGAGCGAACGCGACGCCCTGCCGGTGCCGCAGCGCGGTGATCACCTGCGTCATCCGACGCACCACATCGTCGGCGAGGCCAGCCCGATCCACCGGTCCACCGGTTGCGGGCCCCGCCTCCTGCGTCACGTCCACATCGTACGCACGGCGCCCGGTCGCGGAGCTCGGCGATCGGGTTCGCGCACGCCGCCCACCGCGGCGACGCCGCCCGCGCCGGGACCGACCGGAACGGACCAGGAGCAGTTCGCCCATCCGTCCGGTGGCGACGACTGCACCTCGGTGCACGTCTCACGCCGACTGTGCCGGGACTTGCTCACCGGCCGGTCGGCACCCGCGGTGGTGCACCTCGCCTGGCGGTGGTGCACCGGCCGACACCACTAGAACGAGGATCGAACACGATCTTGGCGCGGTCAGCCGGGGAGAGCGGTCAGCCGGGGAGGAAGGAGAAGCGGACCTGGCGGGTGGGGTTGTCGCCGTTGGTGTCGACGAGACAGATCGACTGCCACGTGCCCAGCGCCAGACGCCCGCCGAGCACCGGCAGCGTGGCGTACGGCGGGACGAACGCCGGCAGCACGTGATCCCGACCGTGGCCGGGTGAGCCGTGCCGGTGCCGCCAGCGGTCCGTCGTGGGGAGCAGGTCGTCCAGCGCGCTGAGCAGGTCGTCGTCGGAGCCCGACCCGGTCTCGATGATCGCCAGGCCAGCCGTGGCGTGCGGCACGAAGACGTGCAGCAGGCCGTCGCCCTCCCCGGAGACGAACTGTTGGGCTTCGGCGGTGATGTCCCGGACGGTCGGCCGGGACCCGGTCTGGACGGTGATCACGTCGCTGCGCATACGTCGCATTCTGCCGGAGAGCGGGGTCAGTAACTGCCGCCACCGCCACCCGAGTCGCCGCCGCCGGACCAACCGCCACCCGAGTCACCGCCGCTGGACGAGCCCCCGCCGGAGTCACCGCTGGACCAGCCCCAGCCGGACCAGCCTCCCCCGGAGTCGCCGCCGACCGGTTGCGTACCGTCGGAGCGGTCGTGGTCGCCGTCGCGCTGGCGGTCGACGTGCCCGCTCCCGGCGTCCCCGGCGGGCATCGGGTAGAGGGGGTACCCGGCGGCGCCGTCCGAGTCCGGACGGCGGCGACGGCGACCTCCGTCCTGGCCGCTCACGCGGGCCGCGCGGCTCGTCTGCCGCAGCAGGACCACGCCGAACACGACCAGCAGGGCCCCGAGGGCCATCAGTCCCACCGTCGGCCAGGTGTTGCCGGCAGCGAGGGCGAACACGCCGATGACCAGGCCCGCCACCCCGACAACGATCATGCTGGCGGCAATCGCGACAGAACGTCCGTTCATGGTGCCGACGGTAGGAGTGCCGGTCAAACCGCTCAGGTTTCACCGGGCCGTCGCGTTAAGTTACCGGCGGGTACCTGTGTTCAGCATCGCGTCCGGGGGGCCTAGACGTGACGAGGGGTGCCACCAGGGGGCAGGATGGCGCTAGAGACCTATCCCACACACAACCGAGGGAACGCCTGTGGCTACGGAACGCAAGCGCCCGGTGATCAGCGACGGCCTACCGAGCCAGCTTCCGGACATCGACCCTGACGAGACAAGCGAATGGGTCGAGTCGCTTGACGGTGTCATCGACGAACGCGGAGCCAAGCGCGCCCGCTACGTCATGCTGCGCCTGCTGGAGCGGGCCCGTGAGCGCCAGGTCGGGGTTCCGCCCCTGACCACCACCGATTACATCAACACCATCCCGTCCGAGCGCGAGCCCTGGTTCCCGGGTGACGAGCACGTCGAGCGGCGGATCCGGGCGTACGTCCGGTGGAACGCCGCCATGCTGGTGCACCGGGCGCAGCGCCCGGAGATCGGCGTCGGCGGGCACATCTCCACCTTCGCCAGCTCCGCGTCGCTCTACGAGGTGGGCTTCAACCACTTCTTCCGGGGCAAGAACCACCCGGGCGGTGGCGACCAGATCTTCTACCAGGGCCACGCCTCCCCCGGCATGTACGCGCGGGCGTTCCTGGAGGGGCGGCTCAGCGAGCACCAGCTCGACGGGTTCCGCCAGGAGCTGTCGCACCCCGGTGGTGGGTTGCCGTCGTACCCGCACCCGCGGCTGATGCCGGACTTCTGGGAGTTCCCCACCGTTTCGATGGGCCTCGGCGGTCTGAACGCGATCTACCAGGCCCGGTTCAACAGGTACCTGCAGCACCGCGGCATCAAGGACACCTCCCAGCAGCACGTCTGGGCGTTCCTCGGCGACGGCGAGATGGACGAGCCGGAGACGCTCGGCGCCATCGGCGTGGCCGCCCGCGAGGAGCTGGACAACCTCACCTTCGTGATCAACTGCAACCTGCAGCGGCTGGACGGCCCGGTACGGGGCAACGGCAAGGTCATGCAGGAGCTGGAGGCGTTCTTCCGGGGTGCCGGCTGGAACGTGATCAAGGTCGTCTGGGGCCGCGAGTGGGACCCGCTGCTCGCCGCGGACACCGACGGCGCGCTGGTCAACCTCATGAACACCACGACCGACGGCGACTACCAGACCTACAAGGCGGAGTCGGGCGCGTACGTGCGGGAGCACTTCTTCGGCCGGGACGCACGGACCCGCAAGATGGTCGAGCCGCTCAGCGACGACGAGATCTGGAACCTCAAGCGGGGTGGGCACGACTACCGCAAGCTCTACGCGGCCTACAAGGCGGCCACCGAGCACACCGGTCAGCCCACAGTCATCCTGGCGAAGACGATCAAGGGCTGGACGCTCGGCTCGCACTTCGAGGGCCGCAACGCGACCCACCAGATGAAGAAGCTGACGCTGGAGGATCTGAAGACCTTCCGCGACCGTCTCTACCTGGACATCCCGGACAAGGCGCTGGAGGACAACCCCTACCTGCCGCCGTACTTCCACCCGGGTGAGAAGTCCGAGGAGCTGGCGTACCTGAAGGAGCGGCGCGAGCAGCTCGGCGGTTACCTGCCGTCCCGGCGGACCAGCACGAAGCGGCTGGCCATCCCCGGCCCGGAGCGGTTCGCCGACATCAAGCGCGGCTCGGGCAAGCAGAAGGTGGCCACCACGCAGGCCTTCGTCCGTCTGCTCAAGGACGTGATGAAGGACAAGGAGTTCGGCAAGCGTTGGGTGCCGATCATCCCGGACGAGGCCCGCACCTTCGGCCTCGACTCGATCTTCCCGACCGCGAAGATCTACTCGCCGCACGGCCAGCGCTACACCTCGGTCGACCGGGAGCTGTTCCTGTCGTACAAGGAGTCGACCTCCGGGCAGATCCTGCACGAGGGGATCAACGAGGCCGGTTCGGTGGCCTCGTTCACCGCGGCCGGCTCGGCGTACGCCACGCACGACGAGCCGATGATCCCGATGTACATCTTCTACTCGATGTTCGGGTTCCAGCGGACCGCCGACGGGCTGTGGGCCGCGGCCGACCAGATGGCCCGGGGCTTCCTGCTCGGCGCCACCGCGGGTCGGACCACGCTCAACGGTGAGGGCCTCCAGCACGAGGACGGGCACTCCCTGCTGATCGCCGCCACCAACCCGGCGGTGGTCGCGTACGACCCGGCGTTCGCGTACGAGATCGCACACATCCTGGAGCAGGGCCTGCACCGGATGTACGGGGACGCGCAGGAGAACGTCTTCTACTACCTGACGGTCTACAACGAGCCGACGTTGCAGCCGGCCGAGCCGGCCGACGTGGACGTGGAGGGCCTGCTCAAGGGCATCTACCGCTACGCGCCGGCCCCGCAGGTCGACGGCCCGAAGGCCAACCTGCTGGCCTCGGGCACCGGGATGCAGTGGGCGCTCAAGGCCCAGCAGCTGCTCGCCCAGGACTGGGGGGTGGGCGCCGACGTCTGGTCGGTGACCTCGTGGACCGAGCTGCGCCGCGACGCGGTGGAGACCGAGGAGTACAACCTCCTCAACCCGGGTGCCGAGGCGAAGATCCCGTACATCCAGCAGAAGCTGGCCGACGCGGACGGGCCGAAGGTCGCGGTCAGCGACTTCATGCGTGCCGTACCGGATCTGATCGCCCGCTGGGTGCCCGGCGACTACACGTCGCTCGGCACGGACGGCTTCGGCATGTCGGACACCCGGCACGCGCTGCGTCGGCACTTCCACGTCGACGCGGAGTCGATCGTGGTGGCCACGCTGCGGCAGCTCGCCCGCAGCGGCGCGGTCGCGGCCACGATCCCGGCCGAGGCCGCCAAGAAGTACGCGATCGACGACGTCAACGCCGCCCCGGTGGGCGAGACCGGCGGCGACAGCTAGACCCCAGCACCATCGACGAAGGGCCCGACGCTGCGCGCCGGGCCTTTCGTCATGCCTGCCCCCACTTGCACCCGTCGATCATGCAGTTGTGGTGGTGGACGAAGCGCTTGAATCGCACCTTTCCCGGCACCACAAGTCCATGATCGACGCCAAGCTGGGGCGGGGGTGGGGGTGGGGTACGGAGCGGCGGTGGTCCGGGGGCCCTGGCGGGGATCCGGACCACCGCCGTCGCGGGTGACGCCGGGAGGATGGGCGCTCGTCAGCCGACGGCGGCCAGGTCGGTGAGCCGGGCCAGCGAGTCCTCCAGGTCGGCGCCGACCCGACGCAGTCCGAGGCGCAGCAGGGCCGCCTTGACCGGGCCGGCCGGCCAGCGGACCACGATGAGCCGCACGATGGTCCCGCCCTCCTCCTCATCGGTGGTGAGCTGGACGTAGATCTCGGTGCGTGCCTCCGCCCGAGAGCCGGCGCCCTTGGCCCGTTCCCGCCAGCCGATCAACGTCGGCTCCTGGTAGGCGATCACCTCGGCCTCATGCGCCGAGCCGCGCCCCGCCTGGACCAGTTGTCGCCGGCCGAAGCCCTCACCCGAGAGCACTTCGGCCGCGCGAACCCCGGCCAGCCAGGCCGGCAACTGCTCGGCCCGCTGGACAACATCCCAGACCACTTCAATTGGCGCCGCCACGTGCGCACTGCGTTCAACGAGGATCATTTTCCGTCTTCCTCCGGTGAGGACATCCCACGATATCGGCACTCTATGCGCTAAATCGGACTTACCTGGACGGGTTCGGAAAAAGACACGCCGATCAACCATTGCGGATTGCGCCAGGCCGGCCTATGGCGCATTCATCGAGAGCGCCCTAAAGTCCCGAACACATTTCACGTTGATCGGGAGGGCGCATGTCCACCGCACCGATGCCCGAGTTCCCCGCCGGCTTCCGCTGGGGCGTCTCCACGTCCGCCCACCAGATCGAGGGTGCCAGCACGGCCGACGGACGCGGTCCGTCCATCTGGGACACCTTCGCGCACTCCCCGGGCCGGATCAGCGACGGCAGCAGCGGCGCGGTGGCCTGCGACCACTACCACCGGCACACCGAGGACGTCGCGCTGCTGGCCGGACTGGGCGTGTCCGCGTACCGGTTCTCCATCGCCTGGCCCCGGGTGCGGCCCACCGGCACCGGCCCGGCCAACCCGGCCGGCCTGGACTTCTACGACCGGCTGGTGGACGAGTTGCTGGCCGCCGGCATCGACCCGGTGGCCACCCTGTACCACTGGGACCTGCCGCAACCGCTCGAAGACGCCGGCGGCTGGCTGCACCGCGACACCGCCGCCCGCTTCGCCGAGTACGCCGACCTGACCGCCGCCCGGCTCGGCGACCGGGTCCGGCTCTGGATCACCCTCAACGAGCCGTTCATCCACATGAGCCTCGGCTACGGCATGGGCGAGCACGCCCCCGGCCGGGCGCTGCTCTTCGACGCCTTCCCGGTCGCCCACCACCAACTGCTCGGGCACGGGCTCGCCGTCGCCGCGCTGCGATCGCACACCAGCAGCCCGGTGGCGATCGCCAACAACTACTCGCCGGTGCGGGTGCTCGGCGACCGGGACGCCGACCGGGCCGCCGGGGCCGCGTACGAGGTGCTGCACAACCGGCTCTTCACCGATCCGCTGCTCGGTCGCGGCTACCCCGAGCTGCCCGGCTTCGACCCGGGCATCGTCCACCCCGGCGACCTGGACACCATCGCCGCGCCGATCGACGTGCTCGGGGTCAACTACTACAACCCCACGGGTGTACGGGCCGCCGAGGAGGGTTCACCACTGCCGTTCGACCTGGTGCCGCTGGACGGCTATCCGCGTACCGCCTTCGACTGGCCGGTGGCCCCGGACGGGCTGCACGAGTTGCTCGGCTGGCTCCGCGACACGTACGGCGACGCGCTGCCGCCCATCGAGATCACCGAGGGCGGCTGCGCGTACGACGACGCACCCGACGCCCACGGGCAGGTGGCAGATCCGGAGCGGATCGCGTACCTCGACGGGCACCTGCGGGCGGTCCGGGCCGCCATCGACGACGGGGTGGACGTCCGCGGGTACTTCGTCTGGTCGCTGCTCGACAACTGGGAGTGGGCCGAGGGGTTCACCAAGCGCTTCGGTCTGGTGCACGTGGACTTCGCCACCCAGACGCGTACGCCGAAGTCGTCGTACACCTGGTTGCGGGACGTGATCGCGGCCTCCCGGGGCGGGTCGGCGCGGTGACCACCCTGGACCCGACGCCGGCGTCGCTGCCGGCGGCGCTCGCCGAGCCGACGGTTCCGGTGCGGCGCGGCTGGATCGGTCTGATCTTCGCCGCCAACCTGGGCGTGTGGATGGCGTTCTTCACGCCCATCCAGGTGCTGCTGCCGCAGCAGATCGAGCAGATCGCACCGGGCGACAAGGAGAACATGCTGGCCGTGGTCACCGGCCTCGGCGCGCTGGCCGCGGTGCTCGCCAACCCCCTGGCCGGCGCGTTCTCCGACCGGACGTGCCTGCGGATCGCCGGCCGCGAGTTCGGTCGTCGGCACGTCTGGACGGCGGGTGGGGCCCTGCTCGGCGCGGCGGCCCTGGTGCTGCTGGCCCAGCAGCGGACCATCCTCGGGGTCGCCCTCGGCTGGGTGGCCGCGCAGGTCTGCTTCAACGCGATGCTGGCCAGCCTCAGCGCGGCCATCCCGGACCGGGTGCCGGTGACGCAACGCGGCGGCGTCTCGGGTTGGGTGGGCATCCCGCAGGCGCTCGGGCTGGTGCTCGGCGCGGTGCTGGTCACCGCCGTGGTCACCGGCAACGCCGCCGGCTACCTGGCCATCGCGGTGGCCATCCTGCTGCTGTCGCTGCCGTTCGCGCTGCTCACTCCCGACGAGCCGCTGCCGCGTACCCATCGGCCCGTGGTGCGCACCCGGGCGCTGCTGGCCTCGATGTGGATCAGCCCGCGCCGGCACCCGGATTTCGCCTGGGCCTGGCTCACCCGGTTCCTGGTCCAGCTCGGCAACGCGTTGGGCACCCTCTACCTGCTGTACTTCCTCACCGACGGGGTGCACCACGCCGATCCCGAGAGTGGCCTGCTCGTGCTGATCCTGCTCTACACGCTCGGCATGATGCTGACCGCGGTGGTGGCCGGCCGAATGTCCGACCGCTCCGGACGCCGCAAGATCTACGTGATCGTCTCCGGGCTGATCATGGCGGTGGCGGCGCTGCTGCTCGCGGTCGCGCCGGTCTGGCCGATGGCCATCGTCGCGGCGCTGCTGCTCGGCGCCGGCTACGGCGTCTACCTCTCGGTGGACGCCGCGTTGATCACCCAGGTGCTGCCCCGGGCCACCGACCGGGCCAAGGACCTGGGCGTCATCAACATCGCCAACTCCGCGCCGCAGGTGCTCGGGCCGGCCCTGTCCGCCCCGCTCGTGGTGTACCTGGGCGGTTACCCCACGCTCTACGCGGTCACCGCCGTGGTCACCCTGATCGGCAGCGCCCTGGTGGTGAAGATCCGTTCGGTGCCGTGAGTCAGGGGGGCGTGGCCAAAAGCGGTCGCCGCCCGCCGTAGGCTGGGGGACGTGACGGTACGTGTGCGCTTCGCCCCCTCCCCGACCGGTATGTTCCACGTCGGCGGTGCCCGCTCGGCACTGCAGAACTGGATCTACGCCAAGCAGCAGGGCGGGGTGTTCGTGCTGCGCGTCGAGGACACCGACGCGGCGCGCAACAAGCCCGAGTGGACCGAGGGCATCCTCTCCGCGCTGGACTGGATCGGCATCTCCCGGGGCAGCTACGAGGGTCCGTACTTCCAGTCGGAGAACGCCGGCGAGCACCGGGCCGCCGCCGCTCGCCTCTACGACTCGGGTCGCGCCTACTACTGCGACTGCACCCGCGAGGACGTGCAGGCCCGCACCGGCTCGCAGTACCAGGGCTACGACGGCTACCACCGCGACCGTGGCCTCGGCCCCGGCCCGGGGCACGCGCTGCGCTTCCGTACGCCCGACGAGGGCACGACCGTGGTGGTCGACCTGATCCGCGGTGAGCCCACCTTCGAGAACAAGCTCATCGAGGACTTCGTCATCGCCCGGGGCGACGGCTCGCCCGTCTTCCTGCTGGCCAACGTCGTCGACGACATGACCATGGGGATCACCCACGTGATCCGGGCCGAGGAACACCTGCCCAACACGCCCAAGCAGCAGCTGCTGTGGGACGCGCTCGGGGTCAAGCCGCCGATCTGGGCGCACGTGCCGGTGGTCGTCAACGAGAAGCGGCAGAAGCTCTCCAAGCGGCGGGACAAGGTCGCCCTGGAGGCGTACCGCGACGAGGGTTACCTCGCCGGGGCGATGCGCAACTACCTGATGCTGCTCGGCTGGGCGCCGTCGGGCGACCGCGAGATCGTTGCCTGGTCGGTCATCGAGGACGAGTTCCGGTTGGAGGAGGTCAACCCCTCCCCCGCGTTCTTCGACGAGAAGAAGCTGCGCGCGTTCAACGGTGAGTACATTCGGGCGCTGTCCGTGCCCGACTTCATCGACGCCTGCCAGCCGTGGCTGACCGGCACCGGGACCATCGCGCCGCCGCCCTGGCAGCCGGAGGAGTTCGACGCCGACGCGTTCGCCGCAGTCGCCCCGCTGGCCCAGACCCGGCTCGCGGTGCTCAGCGAGATCGTCCCGAACGTCGACTTCCTCTTCCTCGCCTCGCCGCTGATCGACGAGGCCGCCTGGGCCAAGACGATGAAGGACGGCTCGGCCGAGCTGCTGGACGCGGCCATCGCGGCGTTCGAGTCGCTGGAGTCGTGGGACGCCGAGGCGCTGAAGTCGACGCTGGAGGCGGTCGGCGCCGAGCGTGGCCTCAAGCTCGGCAAGACACAGGCACCGGTACGCGTCGCGGTCACCGGCCGCACCGTGGGTCTGCCGCTGTTCGAGTCGCTGGAGGTCCTCGGTCGCGAGCGCACCCTGACCCGGATGCGCGCCGCCCGACTCCGCCTGGTCTGACCGTCGCTCGTCGACGCGTCAAGAACGGCGACCGGGTCACCGCCCTCGCCGGCGCCCTCGCGCGTCGCCGTCGCGCGTCGCCCTCGCACGTCGCTGGCGCCCTCGCGCGTCGCTGGCGCCCTCGCGCGTCGCTGGCGCCCTCGCGCGTCGCTGGCGCCCTCGCGCGTCGCTGGCGCCCTCGCGCGTCGCCCTTCCTTTGCTCTGCACCCCAATACGCGCCGGTCACAGACCGTAGCTGTCGCATCCGCGGGTGCAGAGCAAAGGATGACCGATACCCCTCACCCACCGGGGGCGGTGAGTTTCAGCGGGTCACCGAACGCGTCGGCGCCGACGGAACATGAGGGCGGTTGCGAGTGCGGCGAGCAGCAGCAGGCCGCCGAGCGCCCCGGTCCACAGGCGACCGCCGGAGTCGGACTGCTCCGACGCCGCCGGCACCGCGGAGGCCGTCGAGCTGGCAGGTGTCGCCGACGCGGGCCCGGCGGAGGGTGTGCCGACGGCCGAGGGTGAGCCGGCCGGGCTGGCGCCGACGGCGGCCGACGGCGAGGCGGACGGGTCGGCGGCGGTCCCGGTCGTCAGGGTGAACCGCACCTCGCCCTTCACCGGGTGCCCGTCGCTGGACGCGAGCTGGTAGCCGACGACGTAGAGCCCCGCGGCCGTCGGCGTGAACGGCACCCGCACGCGGCTGCCGTCGAAGACGGGTGGGCCGCCAGCGACCACATTGTTCGGTCCCGTTATTGTGATCTTCGTCGTAGCCTTTGCCGGCTTGGCGAGGAACCGCAGCTCGATCCGGGCCGGTGCCTTCGCCACTCGGGCACCGTCGCGCGGATCGCTGCCGGTCAGCGAGTTGTGCGCGGCGGCCGGAGTTGCCGGCATCAGGAACGACACACCGAACGCCACGCCGAGCACCACTGGCATGACCCGCACCGTACGTGTAACCCTGCCCCCCATGAACCCCTCCGTAAGGGTACGATCCGCCCGCTGATCAAACGGCTCCTCATTAGTTGAGCAGAGATCGCAGATAGTTCCAATTACTGTTCCAGAAGCTGCAACCCATCGACGTTCTGCGGAGTCTGTAGGAGTAGGCCCGGCCATCTGGTCGATGCCCGCACCGGCAGACCGCTTCAGGCGTCACACCGAAGCCATCCATCGAACGGGGCGAGGAGGCGGGATGGTCCGACACATGAGGCGGTTGGCCGCCGTGCTGGCGGGCGCGCTGGCGACGGCGCTGCTGTCGCTCGGCACCGCCGGCCCGGTCTCGGCGGCGCCGAACACGGCACCGGCCGGGGTGGACATCACGGGCGAGGGGCTCGCCGCGCCGCTGCGGTTGCGCGTGGACACCCAACCCGCCCACGTCGGCGCGGTCATCGACCAGGTCAACTTCCTGGGGCGCACCGGCATGCCGACCGGCCCGAAGCCGGCCGACCTCGGTCCGAAGTACACGGTCGTGGTGTTCGCCGGCGAGACGCCGCAGCAGACCTACGACCTCTATCCCCGCGCGGTCGGTGGCCCGCGGGTCTACCGGCCGGCGAAGCAGCCGGCCGGCAAGGCCAGCGCTGGTTGGTTCCTGGGACGGCTGAGCATGTCCGAGACCCTGCGCACCGCCGGTGTGCCGCTGGAGCGGCAGTTCGACACGGTCAGCGGTGGTGCGGGCGGTGGCGAACGGGTGCTCCCGGAGGACACGCTCGACCCGGCGAAGGACCTCGACGACGCGCTTGGCGACCTACAACGCCTGCTGCTGCTCAACGTCGGGGTGATGCTGACGATCACGGTCGGCCTGGCCGGGATCGCCCTGCTGATCCGCCGCCGCACGCGCTGACCCGCCGCACGCGCTGACCCGCCGCAACCGCTGACCCGCCGCAACCGCTGACCCACCGCACGCGCTGTTTCGCGCGGCGGGCGCTCAGCACCAGCGGCGTGGTGGGCGCTCCCGGCGGGTGGCCCGCGGGCGCGGCCGGACCGGGCCGTGCCGATGCGCCCCGGCCCAGCCGGGAAGTTCGCTGAGGCAACCAGCAGGAACGTCTGCGTCGGGCTCGGCCAGGGCGGCGCCCTCGGCGGAGCGCTGACGCGGGAGCGTGGTCTCGTCGTCCCGGCCGGTGAGCGGCTCCCCCGGGTGCCCCGTCGCGCCGGCAGCCGGCCGGCGGTGTTTGCCAGTCGCCTGCGGGTCGTGGTGCCCCGGTCGGCAGGGCTCGCCCTGGGCGCAGCCGTGCTCGGCCTCCCCGTGCGCCATCCCCGGTCTCCTCACGTTCGCCTCACCCGCGGGTGCTCCCCCGACGTGCCCCTGTCACCGTACTGGCCGGGACCGACTGGCCGCGCACGGCGTACCCGGGGTCGGCACCGGCCAGTTCGCAAAAACGACGGTGAGCGCGGAACCCTGCCGCGCAGTTCACAGCCTCTTTTCGCGCCGTTAATCCGGAGGTCGCAGACAGCGGGCGCAGACGGAGCCGACCGGCGCTCAGCGGGCGCGGTGCGCCTCCAGGTCCGCCCGGCGCAGGAGCGCTCGCAGCGCCACACCGTGCCCGGCGAGCGCCTCGGCCCCACCCTCGACGCGGTCGATGACGCACAGGGCGTGCTCCACCCGGGCACCCAGTTCGCGTAGTTGGCCGGTGGAGATGACAACCTGGCCGCCGGAGGTGACGACGTCCTCGACCACCAGCACCTGCCGCCCGGCCAGCTCCGTTCCCTCGGCCAGCCGGGCCGTCCCGTACGGCTTCGCGCTCTTGCGGACGAAGGCGCAGGGCAGCCCGGTGTGCCGGCCGAGCGCGGTCACCACCGGGATCCCGCCCATCTCCAGCCCGGCCAGCACCTCGGTGCCGGTCGGGACCAGGTGCGCGAGTTGGGCGGCCACCCGGTCCAGCAGGCGGGGATCGGCCTCGAAGCGGTACTTGTCGAAGTACTCGTCGGCGGTCCGACCGGAGCGGAGCACGAACGTGCCGGTCAGTCGGCAGGTCACGTCGATCTCGCGGGCCAGGGCGGCCAGGGTTTCCGGGTCGGTCATGATGATCATTATCGTCGGGCCGGGACGGGCTGCGCGTACCCCTTTCGACGCATGTCGACGCCGTCGGCCTCCTCCTCCGGTCGGTGTCCGGGGGTCGGCGGCTGTGGTGGGATCGTGGGTATGCGACCGCCACCGTGGCTCGGCTCCGGCACCCTCGGGCGCGACCTCGCGCTCGCCGCCGCGTCGCTGGCCGGCGGCCTGGTGCTCTACTCCCTGGGCTGGCAGCCGCAGGTCCGTCCGAACACGGGCGTGCCGTCGGCGCTGTTCCTGCCGCCGCTGCTGGTGATGTGCGCGGCCGTGGGCATGCGTCGGGTCGCCCCCCGCGCCAGCCTGGCCGTGGGCACCGGGGCGCTGGTGGTGGACACCGCGCTCGGCAACTCGCTGGGCACGATCCTGGTCTACACGCAGGTGCTCTACGACGCCTGCGTGTACGGCCCGCCCCGGCTGTGGCGGTGGCTGCTGCGGGTGACCATCGGACTGAGCCTGCTCGGTGCCGTCGTCGGCGTGGTCTCCCTCGACAACTGGCGCGGGGTCACCATCGGGGTGCTGGTGGTGCTCGCCGGGCTGCTGCCGGTCCTGACCGGCATCAGCGTGCGGCAGTACCGCGACCAGGCCGCCGCCGAGCGGGCGCGGGCCGAGCAGACCGCCCGGCTGGTCGAGTTGGACCGCCGGCAGGCGGTCAGCGCCGAACGGGCCCGGATGGCCCGCGAGCTGCACGACGTCGTCGCCAACCACCTCAGCGCGGTCGCCATCCACGCCACCGCCGTGCTGTCCGTACCCGGCCTGGATCGCGGCCAGGTCACCTCGGCGTTGCACGTGATCCGGGAGAGCAGCGTGCAGGGCCTGGCGGAGATGCGTCAGATGATCGAGGTGCTGCGGGAGCCGGCGACCGGCGACGGTCCCGCGGGTGACGGCCCGGCGGTGCCGGAGGTGGTCACCGCCCGGCTCGCCGAGGCGGACGGGCTGGTCGAGCGGATCCAGGCCGCCGGCCTGGCGGTACGGGTACGCACCGATGGCACCCCGGGCCCGCTGCCGGTGGGGGTGGACCTCGCCGCGTACCGGATCGTGCAGGAGTCGCTGACCAACGCGCTCAAGCACGGCACGGGTGAGGCGGAGTTGACCATCGCGTACCGGCCGGCGGAGGTGGTGGTGACCGTGGAGAATCCGGTGCGCGTACCCGGGGGCGGGGTGCCGGGTGCCGGGGCCGGGCTGATCGGGATGCGGGAACGGGTCACGCTGTTGGCCGGGCGGTTCACCGCCGGGCCGCGGGACGGGCGCTGGCAGGTCCGGGCCACGCTGCCCACCGGGCAGGGCGGGTGACCGGGCCGGCGCGCGCACCGGACGACGCGGTCGTCCGGGTGGTGCTCGCGGACGACCAACCGGCGGTACGGGCCGGACTGGCCCTGATCCTGGGCGCCGCCCCCGACCTGGAGGTGGTCGGCGAGGCGGCCGACGGCGACGAGGCGGTGCGGCTGTGCCGGGAGTTACGCCCGGACGTGGCGGTGCTGGACGTGCGGATGCCCCGCCAGGACGGGATCTGGGCGACCCGGGCGATCGTCGCCGACCTGCTCGCCGACGTGCTGGTGCTCACCACCTTCGACCTCGACGAGTACGTCTTCGGCGCGCTGCGCGCCGGTGCGGCCGGGTTCCTGCTCAAGGACACCGACGCTGACGGCCTGGTGACCGCGGTGCGGACGGTGGCGCGTGGCGACGGGTTCATCGCCCCCGCGGTGACCCGTCGGTTGATCGCGGCCTTCGCGGCCACCGCGCCGGGTGCGTCCGCGGACACCCGGGCCGCGCTGGGCACCCTCACCCCTCGTGAGCGTGACGTGTTGGCCTGCCTCGGGCTGGGCCTGTCCAACCAGCAGATCGCCGACCGGCTGGCGACGGCGGAGAGCACCACCAAGACGCACGTGAGCCGGATCCTGGCGAAACTGGGCCTGCGCAGCCGGGTACAGGCCGCGATCCTGGCCCAGGAGCTGGGCCTGCCGCCACCGTGATCCGCCGCCGGTCCACCCTGGACGGTGCTGTCGCCCTGCTGCCGTACGCTGCGCGCCATCGACGCCGACAGCGGCGGCCCAGAACGGAGACAACGTGCGACGGTGGTGGGGGACGACGGTCCTGGCAGTGCTGATCATGGGGGCGGGCGGTTGCGACAGCATCTTCGCCGACGAGTCGCTCCCGTCCTTCACCCCCGAGGCGGGGGTGTGTCACGCCGCCGCCTCCGACGAGCGCAGCCCCGAGACGTACACGCCGATCCCCTGCTCTTCGAAGCACGAGACGGAGACCTTCCTGGTCGGCCGGTTCGGCGGCGCGGACGCCGCCGCGTCGGCACCGCCGGCGGCCAACACCGAGGGCATCGGGCGGGCGTACGGGTCCTGCGACGCCGAGGCTGCCCTCTTCCTGGGCGGCGAGTGGCGCGAGTCACGGCTGGCGATGCGGGTGCTGGTCCCGTCGGCGGCGCACTGGGAGGCGGGTGAGCGGTGGTACCGCTGCGACCTGCTGGAGATGCACGCGGTGGACCGGTGGTTCCCCGAACCCCGGGCGAACAGCCTCGGCGGTGCCCTGACCGGTGACTCGACGCTGCGGCTCACCTGTTTCACCGAACCGGAGGAGACCGCCGAGGGCGGCGTCAACCTGCCGCCGACGGACTGCACCGGGCCGCACGCCACCGAGTTCGCCGGCCTCTGGCGGCCCACCCCGCAGGCCGATCAGGTCACCGAGGAGGTCATGCGGGCGGATTGTCAGTCGACGATCGCGCAACACGTCGGGTTGCCGGAGCGGGACCTGGGCGACCGGTTCGAGGCGTTGGCGTCCGTCCCGTCTGGTGAGCCCGAGTGGCAGGCGGATGCCGGCGCCTGGTGTTTCCTGCACAGCCCCGACCGGGTGCTCACCGCGTCGGTGAAGGGTGCCGGTCGGCGCGTGCTGCCGGCGACCCGCTGACCGGTGCCGACGTGGTTGGCCTGGTCACGACGTGTCAGGCTAGGGCGGTGAGTACGCCGGGGGGTGGAGAGCTGGCGGCCACGCTGCGCCGGATCGAGCGTTCGGCGGGGGCGTTGGCCACCTCCAGCGTGGCTCGGATGGATGAGACGCTGCCGTGGTTCCGGGCGCTGCCGGCCGACCAGCGCTCCTGGGTGATGCTGGTGGCCCAGGCCGGCGCCCGGTCGCTGGTGCAGTGGCTGAGCGAGGGTGGCGGCACCGCGGACAGCACCCAGGAGGTCTCCGACGAGGTCTTCGCCGCCGCCCCGCAGGCGCTGGCCCGGTCGATCACCCTCCAGCAGACCGTCGCGTTGATCAAGGTGACCATCGACGTGGTCGAGGAGCAGGTGTCGCACCTGGCCGCCGAGGGCGAGGAGCAGCAACTCCGCGAGGCGGTGCTGCGCTTCTCCCGGGAGATCGCGTTCGCCGCCGCCCGGGTCTACGCGCGGGCGGCCGAGTCACGCGGCGCGTGGGACGCCCGGTTGCAGGCCCTGCTCGTCGACGCGCTGTTGCGCGGTGACTCGCCCGACGTGCTGGCCAGTCGGGCCGCCGCGCTCGGCTGGGCGGACGCGCCGCCGGTGGCGGTGGCGGTCGGCCGATCGCCGGGCGGGGAGGTCTCCGCCGTGCTGCACGTGGTCTACCGGCAGGCCCGCCGGATCGGTGTGGAGGTGATCGGCGGGGTGCACGGCGACCGGCTGGTGATCGTGCTGGGCGGCGCGGCGGACCCGCTCACCGCCACCGCCGAGCTGCTGAGCGCGTTCGGTGACGGGCCGGTGGTGGTCGGTCCGGCCGTACCGAGCCTGGACGAGGCGACCGAGTCGGCGCGGGCGGCGCTGTCCGGGTTCCGGGCGGCGCCGGCCTGGCCCGGTGCTCCCCGTCCGGTGCCGGCCGCTGATCTGTTGCCGGAGCGGGCCCTGGCCGGCGACGCGGAGGCTCGGCGGCGGCTGCGACACGACGTGTACGCGACGCTGGTGCGCGCCGGCGGCGAGTTGCTGGCGACCCTGGACGCCTTCCTGGCCGCCGGTGGCACGCTGGAGAGCGCCGCCCGGGCGTTGTTCGTCCACCCGAACACGGTGCGTTACCGGCTCCGGCGGATCGCCGAGGTGACCGGCTTCTCGCCGCTGTCTCCCCGGGACGCGTTCGCACTTCAGGTGGCGCTCACCGTGGGTCGGCTGGATCCGGTCGTCCCGCTCACCTCGACCGTCACGACTCAGACAATGACCCCGGCCAACCGGAAAACCGTCCGAACCGAGGATTGATTCACGCCGACTTTTGTAGGAAACCTCCAAAGGTTCTAGTGTGGTTTGGTCGGAGGCGACACAGCGTTACCCGCGCGAATCCGGGAGAGTCATAGGCGTGCTCGCCGTACTTAGTCCCGGCCAGGGTTCTCAGAAACCCGGCTTCCTGACCCCCTGGCTCGACCTGACCGGCACCGAGGCGCGGCTGCGCGAGTGGTCGGCGTTGGCCGGGGTCGACCTGACGCACCTGGGCACCGCCGCCGGTGCCGACGAGATCATGGATACCGCCCGCACCCAGCCGCTGCTGGTCGCCGCGGCGCTACTCGCGGCCGAGCACCTGCCACTGGAAGGCGTCGACATCACCGCCGGGCACAGCGTCGGTGAGTTGAGTGCCGCCACCCTCGCCGGCGTGCTGACCGCCGAAGCCGCGATCACCCTCGCCGGCGTACGCGGCCGGGAGATGGCGGCCGCGTGCGCGCTGGAGCCGACCGGGATGGCCGCGACGCTGGGTGGCGACCCCGACGAGGTGCTCGCCGCCATCGAGGCACACGGGTTGTACCCGGCCAACCGCAACGGCGCCGGGCAGATCGTCGCCGCCGGCACGCTGGACGGAATCGACAGGCTCGTCGCCGAGCCGCCGGCCCGGACCCGGATCATCCGACTCAAGGTGGCGGGCGCGTTCCACACCCCGTACATGGCTCCGGCCGCGACCGCGCTCGCCGCGGTCGCCGCCGGCATCACCCCCGCCGACCCGACCCGGACCCTGCTCTCGAACCTCGACGGCACCGCTGTCGACAACGGCGCCGAGCTGGTGCAGCGCCTCATCCGTCAGATCACCGCGCCGGTGCGCTGGGATCTGTGCATGCGTACGCTGGCCGACCTCGGTGTCACCGGCGTGATCGAGCTGCCGCACGCCGGCACGCTCGCCGGGCTGATCAAACGGGACCTCAAGGGCGAGGGCGCCCCGGAGATCGTCACCCTGAACACCCCGGACGACCTGCCGGCCGCACGGGACCTGATCGCCCGCATCGGAGGTCGTTCATGACTGGCAGTCGCATCGTCTCGATGGGGCACTACCAGCCCTCCCGGGTGGTGACCAACGACGACATCGCCCAGCTCGTCGACACCAACGACGAGTGGATCCGCGACCGCGTCGGCATCGTCAGCCGGCGGATCGCCGACAGCGAGACGGTGGCCGACATGGCCGCCGCCGCCGCCGGCAAGGCGCTTGCCAACTCCGGCCTGACTGCCGCCGACATCGACCTGGTCGTGGTCGCCACCTGCACGTCGATCGACCGCAGCCCCAACGTGGCCTGCCGGGTCGCCGCCAAGCTGGGCATCACCGCCCCGGCCGCGTTCGACGTGAACACCGCCTGCTCGGGCTTCGCGTACGGGCTGGGCACCGTCGACCACGCCATCCGGGCCGGCGCGTCGCGCAACGCGCTCGTCATCGGCGCCGAGAAGCTCTCCGACTTCACCGACTGGACCGACCGCTCCACCTGCATCATCTTCGCCGACGGCGCCGGTGCCGCGGTGGTCACCGCCACCGCTGACGACGAGCCGGCCGGGATCGGCCCGGTGGTCTGGGGTTCGGTGCCGGAGAAGAGCGACGCGGTCCGCATCGAGGGCTGGCGCCCGTACGTCCAGCAGGAGGGGCAGGCGGTGTTCCGCTGGGCCACCACCGAGCTGGCGCCGCTGGCCCTGCAGGCCTGTGAGCGGGCCGGGGTCGACCCGTCGGAGCTGGCCGCGTTCGTGCCACACCAGGCCAACACCCGGATTATCGACGGCATCGCCAAGCGGCTCAACATCCCCAACGCGATCATCGCGAAGGACATCGTCGAGTCCGGCAACACCTCTGCCGCGAGCGTGCCGCTGGCCCTGTCCAAGCTGGTCGAGCGCCGGGAGGTGCCCTCGGGCGCACCGGTGCTGCTGTTCGGCTTCGGCGGTGGTCTGACCTACGCCGGTCAGGTCGTCCGCTGCCCCTGAAGACCCCCTCCGGCGCGTACGCGTCGAGGAGTGGCGGTCGGCGACGCCGTCCGTCGGACAACCCCGATGAAAGGAACCAACCACAATGACCCGTGACGAGATCACCACCGGCCTCGCCGAGATCCTCGAAGAGGTTGCCGGAGTGAACCCGGACGACGTGGCCGAGGGGAAGTCCTTCACCGACGACCTCGACGTCGACTCGCTCTCCATGGTGGAGGTCGTGGTGGCCGCCGAGGAGAAGTTCGGCGTCAAAATCCCGGACAACGAGGTACAGAACCTCAAGACCGTCGGTGACGCCGTCAGCTACATCGCGGCGCAGTCCTGATCATGAGTCGTCCTGACGTCGTCGTCACCGGGCTCGGCGCGACGACCCCGCTTGGCGGGGACGTCGCGTCGACCTGGGACGCCATGCTCGCCGGCCGCTCCGGGGTGAGTGCCCTCACCCAGGAGTGGGCCGAGCAACTGCCGGTCCGCATCGCCGCCCAGCTGGCCGTGGAGCCGTCCGAGGTGCTGGACCGGGTCCGACTGCGCCGGCTGGACCGGTCCGAGGCGATCGCGATCATCGCGGCGCAACAGGCCTGGGCGGACGCCGGCCTCGCCGGCTCCGACCTCGACGGGGAGCGGTTGGCCGTCAGCGTCGGTTCCGGCATCGGCGGTGCCACCACCCTGCTCGCCCAGGACGACATCCTCGAGGCGTCCGGGCCGCGGCGGGTGTCCCCGCACACCATCCCGATGCTGATGCCGAACGGTCCGGCCGCCTGGGTCGGGCTGGAACTGGGCGCCAAGGCCGGGGTGCACGCGGTGGCCAGCGCCTGCGCCACCGGCGCCGAGGCGATCGCGCTCGGTCTGGACATCATCCGCTCCGGCCGGGCCGACGTGGTGGTGGCCGGCGGCACCGAGGCGGTCATCCACCCGCTGCCGATCGCCGGTTTCAGCTCGATGCGGGCCATGTCCACCCGCAACGACGACCCCGAGCGCGCCTCCCGCCCGTGGGACCGGGGCCGGGACGGCTTCGTCCTCGGTGAGGGTGCCGGCATCCTGGTGCTGGAACGGGCCGAGCACGCCGCCGCCCGGGGCGCCCGGGTGTACGCGCGCCTCGCTGGGGCCGGCATCACGTCCGACGCGTACGACATCGTGCAGCCACACGCCGAGGGCGAGGGCGCGATCCGGGCCATCGCCAAGGCCATCGCGGACGCGGACGTGGCCAAGCGGGACATCGTGCACGTCAACGCCCACGCCACGTCGACGCCGGTCGGTGACATGCTGGAGATCGGCGGGCTGCACAAGGCGCTCGGCGACCACCCGGTGTTGTCCGCGACGAAGTCGATGACCGGTCACCTGCTCGGTGCGGCCGGCGCGCTGGAGTCGATCGCCACCATCCTGGCCATCCGCGACAGTGTCGTCCCACCGACGATCAACCTCGACGACCCGGAGCCCGGTCTCACTCTGGACGTCGCGGCGCACAAGGCACGCCACATGGAGATCCCCGCCGCGTTGAACAACGCGTTCGGCTTCGGCGGCCACAACGTGGCGCTCGTCTTCGCCCGACCCTGAGATCCCGCGAAAGGGGCCCCTCCTCGTCGAGGAGGGGCCCCTTTCGTCGTTCAGCCTCGGTTGCGGGGGTGCTGTTTCGCGGTGCGCTCGTTGCCGTGGCGGTAGTTGCCGGTCCAGCGGGCCATCACCAACTGTGGGTCGTCGTCGACCTCGGCGAGGAACTCCGCGGCCCGCGCGCCGCGCAGCGTGCCGGCGACCCGGCCGTGGTGCGTGATCACCACCGTGCCGTCCGCCCGTTGCACGTGCCGGAATCCCGCTGCCGCTCCCATCGGGTCAGGTTGTCAGACCGACCCGGGCGGGGCGACCCGATTTCGCCGCGCGGGCACACGATCGCCGATTGACGTCGAGAGACCGCCCGGCTTAGATGGGCCGACTGAAGATCGACTGACGGGGATCACCACCATGGACACTCGTACCCTTGTCGCCGTGTCGGCGGCGGCGCTCACCCTCGGCCTGCTGGCCAGCTGCGGCGACGACGCCGCCGCTCCCGCCGGGCCGAAGGCCGGCGGCCCGACCCCGCAGGCCACGGGCGAGCCCTGGTACGACGAGGTGGCCCCGGCGTCGCCCGGCGCCACCAGTTCTCCCTGCCCGGTACCGGTGTCGTTTCCGCTGGCCGAGGGGTGGACGGCCAAGGCCGTCGAGCCGCCCAAGGGCGAGCTGGCCGAGCTGCTCGGCGAGGCACTCACCAAGCGCGGCGGCACCACCGTGCGCTGCGAGGTGGACGGCCGGGCGGCCGGCGGCGGATTCCTGCGGATCTGGGCGGCGGACTCGCCGACGGTCACGCCGCGCGCCGCGCTGGAGAGTTTCGCCGCCGGGGCCGGCGAGACGGTCGCCGGCCAGCAGTTCCGCAACCTTCGCGCCGGCGGCTTCGACGCCACCGAGATGACCTGGCTCGCCACCAACCCGCTGGCCGACGAGGAGGAGTCACGGAACTGGGCGCTGGCCGTCCAGTCGGCGGGGCAGACGCTTGTCTTCGCGGTCAACGAGGGACTGATCGCCGAACGGACCGACGTGCTGCCGGCGTACCGGCTCGCGGTGCGGGGGCTCGCGAAGGGCGAGTGAGGTGGGCGCGGACCCGGCGCGCCGCCGGTCAGGTCCGACAGGTCGTGGCGGGCAGACCGGGCACGACCACCGGGGACCGGCCTCCCGGCCGGGCCTTGCCGGCCAGCACGGCAGCCAGCGCGGTCATGGACGCCCGGCTGGAGGAGTACGTGGCCAGCAACGTCGGAGACTTCGCCTCGCCCAGCACGTACGGGGTGTCCATGGCGACCGTGACCGCCGCGTCGGCGCGCAGGTCCTTGGCGCCGTCGCCGTAGCCCACCAGGTGCACGATCGTCCCGCCGCTGGGCTTGACCGACACCCCGGCGGCGGTCAGTGCGGCGGTGAGCGCGGCCCGGGTGCCGTCCCGTCCTCCGGAGGAGGTGACGGTGACCGGCCCGGGGATCGCGCCGCCGCAGGTGCCGCGCAGCACGGTCACGGCGGCGGCGGCCAGCGCGTCGGCCGCGGCCCGGTGCGCCGGGGCGTTGAGCGTGGACATCTGCGCGGCCGGGGTCTCCGCGAGCCGGAACTTCATGGTCAGCACCCGGGTGACCGCCTCGACCAGCCGGGTCCGGGGCAGTGTTCCGCCGCGCAGCGCGGCGAGCAGCCCGTCGTACGCCTGGCCGACGTTCGGGGTCATCAGGATGAGGTCGTTGCCGGCGTTCAGCGCCCGGACCGCCGCCTCGCCGGGTGCCCAGCGCTTCGCAGGCGGCATGTTCATCCCGTCGGTGATCACCACGCCCTTGAAGCCGAGCTGGCCGCGCAGCACGTCGGTGAGCAGTTTGTGGGAGAAGGTCGCCGGGGTCCCCGGGTCGATCGCGCGGGCGTCCAGGTGACCGGACATCACCGCCATCGCCCCGGCGTCGATGCCGGCGGTGAACGGCGGCCACGCGCCGCTCTGCAATTCGGCGGCGGACTGGGTGAGCACCGGCAGGTCCTGGTGCGAGTCGTCGGCGCTGTGGCCGTGCCCGGGGAAGTGCTTCAGGGTGGCCGCGACCCCGGCCGTCTGGAGGCCACGGACGGCGCCGCCCACCTGCGCCGCGGCCTGCTTCGGGTCGGAGCCGTACGACCGGGAGCCGATCACGGTGCTGCGGGTGGCCAGCACGTCGGCCACCGGGGCGAAGTCGACGTTGATCCCCATCGCGGCCAGCTCGGCGCCGGCGGACTGCCAGGCGGCCTCGGTCAGCTTCGGGTCGCCGGCCGCGCCCGCCGCGAGCGCGCTGGGCAGCACGGTGACCCCGTCGGTCACGCGGGTGACGACGCCGTACTCCTGGTCGGTGCCGATCAGCAGCGGCGCGGGCCCGGCGGCGAGCCGACCGGCGGCGGTACGCAACCCGGTGGTGAGCTCGTGCACCTGCTTCGGGTTGTCGACGTTCGTGGTCTCCTGGTTGCCCTTGGTCGGATCGTCGGCGCTGAAGCCGACCAGGATCAGGCCACCCAGCCGGTACTTGGCGATCATGTCGGCGGGGGTGTCGACCCCGGCGAGGGCCTGGTTGCCGGCAGCCGAGCCGGCGGACACCTTCGTCGCCGAGTCGCCGTAGGCGTACGGCATCAGCACCTGACCGACGAGGTCTTCGTCGGACAGCGTGGCGACCAGGGCCGCGGCACGGGCGGCGGGGTCGTTGGCCGGTGTCGCGGCGGGGACGCTCGGGGCGGCGGTCGCGCCGGCCGGGCTGGGTGGCGGCGCGGGGCGCTCCGGGTCGCCTGAGCAGCCGGAGACGAGCAGAGCGGTCAGAGCGGCGACTGTGACGGCGGCGCGCCACGGGCGATTCGACACGCCGCCCATCCCACCAGCTTCCCCCTTATCGGGGCAACTTGACCTTACCGGTCGCCGCCGGCCCGACGGCGTACGGCCAGCGGGCCGGCGGCCGGATCAGCCGACCCGGGTGAGCAAGGTCACCGGGGCGCCGTCGCCGGCGTACCGGTACGGCTCCAGGTCCGCGTCCCACGCCGTGCCGAGCGCCTTGTCCAGGGCGTGCGCCAGCGCCTCCGGGGCCCGGGAGGCGACCATCAGCGCGCGTAGTCGGTCCTCGCCGAGCTGGATGTCGCCGGCCACGCCGACGGTGGCCCGGAACAGGCCACGGGCCGGCACGTACATGAACCGCTCGCCGTCGGCACCGGGACTCGGCTCCTCGGTGACCTCGAAACGGATCATGGGCCACTGCCGTAGGGCAACAGCCAGCTCGGCGCCCGTCCCCGGACGACCGGTCCACCCGCACTCGGCCCGGCGTGCGCCGGGGTCGACGGGCTGAGCCGTCCACTGCAGGTTGACCGGCGCGGCTAGGACGCGCGCGATCGCCCACTCGACGTGCGAGCACACGGCGAGTGGGGTCGAGTGGACGTATACGACGCCACGCGTTGGCACGGTGACCTCCCGGGAGAGCGAGGTGCGTCTTCCCCTACGACCTCGTCCACCCAGGTGGTTGCTGCAACACATGATGACTCCTGTGACGCGTGGTGCGCCAGGGAATCGGAAAAAACGCCGGGTGGAATAGCCGGACGGGTGGCCGCCGTTGCCTCTCAGGACACCGCGACGACCAGCATGATGTCGTGGTCCTGTACAGTTCCATCGGCGGCTTATGCCGCGTTACACCTTCGCGGGTCGAGCGCAGTGTGGCCCGCACACAGCCCCCGGACGTCCAGTCCTCCCGTACGTCTTGCAAGGAGTACCTCCGTGGCGAGCAACACCTCTAAGACCGCGCGCGCGTCCGTCCGGGCCGGCCAGGCTGGCCAGGGTGGCGCCCTCAGCGTGCTGGGCGAGTTCAAGTACCTCATCCCGCTCAACGGCGGCAAGCACGCCTACGTGCGGAACCTGACCAACGGCAAGACCGCGCACCTGCGCACGGACTCCGACGCCTTCGTCGAGGAGATCCGCGTGCTGGCCGCCGCCGGCCACGCCGCCAAGATCCGGGCGGAGATCAACAACCTGGCTGCCGTTCACCCGAACGACGGCTGGGAGGCCACCGAGAAGCGCCTGGTCGCGGCCGGCGTCTTCGAGGGCTGAGCCCCTCCCCCACCGCACCATCGACACCGCCCGCCGGGAGTTCCCGGCGGGCGGTGTCGCGTGTCCGGGGCGAGATCCACTCGGCTTCCCGAAAACCGGAGTGTCCCGGCCGGCCGGACACCCCGACATCACGAAACCCGAGTCGATCAAGCACGCCGCGCGGGCGTCGGCGTCGGCGTCGGTCGAGCGCGGCGGGCGGGTTCAGGCCGGGTCGAGCAGGGTGACCTCGCCGGTGGCCAGGTCGTAGAGGCCACCGACCACGGCCACCCGTCCGGCGGCGACCGGCCCGGCGAGCAGGTCGTCGGCGCGCAGCGTGCCTACCGTTCGCCGGACGTGCCGACGGATCGCGAGCGGCAGCACCGCCGGGTCGTCGATCCCCACCTCGGTCACCGCCGGGGCGATCTCGTCCACCAGGTGCGCCAGCGAGCCGCCGGGACGCTCCCCGGCGCGCAGCGCGTCCACGGTGGCGCCGACCGCGCCGCACCGCTCGTGACCGAGGACCAGCACCAGCGGTACGCCGAGCTGGCCGACCACGTACTCGATCGACCCGCACACCGCCCGGTCGAGCACGTGCCCACCGGTACGGATCACGCAGATCGCACCGAACGTCTGGTCGAAGATCGCCTCCAGCGGCACCCGCGAGTCGATGCAGCCGAGCACCACGGCGTACGGCTGCTGGTCGCCGGAGGCGGCGGCCGCGGCGGCCGTGACGTCGTGCCCGTGGATCGGCTGGCCGCTGACGAACCGCCGGTTGCCGGCGAGCAGGTCGGCCAGCGCGGCGCGAGGAGTGCCGCCGGCCTGCCGCCCCGGCCCCGATGCCCCGCCCATGGGCGCTCCCGAGGACCCCATGCCGTCCAGCTTGGCCCGCCGTCGGACCCCACGGGCGGGGTCGGGAATGTTGGCGACGGCGTGATTGGTGTGCTGCCGTGGCGGGTAGCCGGGTACCAGTGGGACTGGTGGTGCCGGGCGGCCCTGGGGAGGTGGCGATGCCGGAGCGGTTCGAGGTCGGGCTGCCGGACGGCGTACGGCTCAACGTCGAGGCGACGGGGCCGACGGACGCGCAGGTCACCGCCATCCTGTTGCACGGCTGGACGTTGGACGGGCGCGCGTGGCACCGGCAGGTCGACGCGCTCACCGCGGCGTTCGGCGGGTCGGTGCGGGTGGTCACCTACGACGCGCGGGGGCACGGCCGGTCCAGCTGCATGGCGTTGCCCACGGCCACCCTGGCCCAACTCGGCGACGACCTGGCCGCGGTGCTCGACACGGTGGCGCCGGTCGGGCCGGTGGTCCTGGTCGGGCACTCGATGGGCGGCATGACGATCATGGAGTACGCCCACCGCCACCCCGCGCACTTCGCCGCCCGTACGGCCGGTCTGGTCTTCGTGTCGACCACCGCCGAGGGGCACACGCACACCGTCTACGGGCTGTCGCCACGGATCGCCCGGTTGATCCGGTTGGCCGAGACGACAGGTGCCGGGGTGCTGGCCCGGTGCGGCTCCTGGCGAGCGCCCCGGGCGCTGCTGAACGCGTTGCGCCCGAGCATCCGCTGGATGCTCTTCGGCGACCGCTGCGACCCCTCCGACATCCGCCTGGTGACCTCCGCGGTGGCTCGTGCCTCGCTGCGCTCGATCGGCGGGTTCCGCGCCTCCATCGGCACCCAGCACCGACTGGACACCCTCACCGCGTTGGCCCACCTGCCGGCCGCCGCCCTGGTCGGCGACCGGGACCGGCTGACCCCACCGCCGTGCGCCGAGTCGATCGCGGCGGCCCTGCCGGCCACCGAGTTGACCGTCTGCCCGGGTGCCGGGCACATGCTGATGATGGAGCGCCCGGACGAGGTCAACGCGGCCCTCACCGGCGTCCTGCGTCGGGTGCTCGCCGAACCGCCGTCCCGCAGCCGGGGGGCGACGCCCGCCGAAACGGGTGTCTGAGCGCGTTCCCGCACCTCGGGCGCGGCCGGCCAGGCGCGGGGCCGTACCCTTCTGCGGTCGGCTCGCGCGGTTCCCGCCGCCTGCCGGCGACCTTCGAAGGAGCGTGCGTTGACCGACCAGACCGGCCTGGAGCAGGAGATCGCCGTCGAGCAACGCCACCTCGACCGGGTGTACGCGCGACTCGCCGAACTGCGGCAGTCGGCGGTCCGTGCCGAGCGTGACGGCTACCGGATGGCCCGGGTGGGCACGTACGGCTCGTTGGTTGAGCGTGACGCGATGGTCTTCCACGCGGCACAGCGGCGGCACGTCCTGGACGCCGAGTACGAGGGGCTGGTCTTCGGCCGGCTGGACCTGCGGGACCGGCAGGTGCTGCACGTCGGGCGGCTCGGCATCCGCGACGAGGACACCACCACGCTTGTCGTCGACTGGCGGGCACCGGCCGCCGCCGCCTTCTACCAGGCCACTCCGGCGCAGCCGCTGGACGTGGTGCGTCGCCGCACGATCCAGTCCCGCGCCGAGCGGGTCACCCGGATCGAGGACGACCTGCTGGACCCGAACGCCGCCCCGGAGGGGATGACCGTCGTCGGCGACGGCGCGCTGCTGGCCACCCTGTCCAAGGCCACCGGCCGGGGCATGCGCGACATCGTGGCGACCATCCAGCGGGAGCAGGACGAGGCGATCCGCTCACCCGGTTCCGGGGTGACGATCGTCGCGGGCGGCCCCGGCACCGGCAAGACCGCTGTCGCCCTGCACCGGGCCGCCTTCCTGCTCTACTCCGACCGCAGCCGGTACGCCGGCGGCGGCATCCTGGTGGTCGGCCCGTCGTCGGTCTTCGTGGAGTACATCGGCTCGGTGCTGCCGTCGCTCGGTGAGGACACCGCGACCCTGCACTCGCTGGGCACCCTGTTTCCGGGAATGAGCGCCACCCGCACCGACCCGCCCGAGGTGGCGGCGGTGAAGGGCTCGCTGCGGATGCGCCGGGTGCTGGAGCGGGCGGCCCGCGACGCGGTCCCGGGCGGCCCGGGTGAGCTGCGGCTGCTCTACCGGGGCACGTTGCTGCGGCTGGACCGGGCGGCGCTGGACCGGATCCGGGACCGCGCGCTGCACCGGGGTGCCCGCCGCAACGAGGTCCGCCGGGCCGGCTTCGACGGGATCTTCGCCGCGCTCTGGGCGCAGGCCCGTGAGGTGGGCGTTCGACTGCCGGAGCAGCGGACCTTCGAGGCGGAGATCGCCGAGCGGTCGGAGTTCCGCGAGTTCCTCAAGGCGTGGTGGCCTCGGCTGCACCCGCGGCACGTGCTCGGTTGGCTGGCGCGGCCGGACCGGCTGCGGCGGTACGCCGGGGGGATCCTCTCCGGCGCGGAGATCCGGCTGCTGACCGCCGCGTACCGGAACCTGGATTCGGATGGGTTGACCATCGCCGACATCGCGCTGCTGGACGAGTTGGACGCCCTGCTCGGCAAGCCGGCGCAGCCGGCCAGGGCTCGGCGTGACCCGTTCCAGTTAGCCGGCGGCGTCCGCGAGCTGAGCACCGCCAGCGACCGGCAGCGGGCCGCCCGCGCGGCCGCGCGGGAGCGTCCGGAGGACTACCGGGACTACGCGCACGTGGTGGTGGACGAGGCGCAGGACGTCTCACCGATGCAGTGGCGGATGGTCGGTCGGCGTGGTCGGCTGGCCTCCTGGACGGTGGTGGGTGACCCCGCGCAGACCGCGTGGACCGGCGACCCCGACGAGTTGGACCGGGCCCGGGACCAGGCGCTGGGCCGACGCAAGCGCCACGATTTCACGCTCACCACCAACTACCGCAACTCCGCGGAGATCTTCGCGGTGGCGGCGGCGGAGATCCGCCGGCTCTACCCCGACCTGCCGCTGCCGACGGCCGTGCGCTCCACCGGGGTCGATCCGGTCGAGCTGGTGGTGCCCGCGACGGGGTTGGCGACCGCGACCGTGCAGGCGGCCGCCGGCCTGCTGACCGAGGTGGAGGGCACGGTCGGGGTGATCACGCCGGTTCCCCGCCGGGACGAGGTCGCCGGTTGGCTCGCCGCGCTCGACGCGCCGCGCCTGCAGGTGGTCACCAGCCTGGAGGCCAAGGGCATGGAGTACGACGGGGTCGTGCTTGTCGCACCGAGCGAGATCCGGGCGGATCCGGGTGCCGGGGTCCGCACCCTGTACGTGGCGCTGTCCCGGGCCACGCAGCGACTCACCACCATCGACCCGACCGGCTGATCCGTGCCCGCTCGTCGCACGGGCCGGCGGCCGACCTGACACTTGCACACATAGCGATGTGAACATACATTTGACCGGGCCCCGGCCGGCAGCGGAAGGTGGATCTCGTGGGCGCAGGTCATGACCACCACCACGGGTCCGTCGCCAATGCCGCACAGCAGCACCGGGGCCGCCTCTGGGCGGCGTTCGGGCTGCTCGCCACCCTGATGGTGGTCGAGGCGGTGGCCGCCCTGCACACCGGCTCGCTCGCCCTGCTCTCCGACGCCGGGCACATGTTCACCGACGTGCTCGGCATCGGTTTGGCGCTCGCCGCGATCACCGCCACCCGACGGGCCACCGGCGACCCGCAGCGCACCTTCGGGCTCTACCGCCTCGAGGTGCTCGCCGCACTGGCCAACGCCGTCCTGCTCTCCGGCGTCGCGATCTACGTGGTGATCGCGGCGATCCGCCGCTTCGGCGACCCGCACGAGGTCGTCGCCGGCCCGATGCTCGTGGTGGCCGTACTCGGCCTGCTCGCGAACGTCGCCGCCTTCGCCCTGCTCCGCGCCGGCGCCCGGGAGAGCATCAACCTGCAGGGCGCCTACCTGGAGGTGCTCGGCGACCTGCTCGGCTCACTCGGCGTGATCGGCGCCGCACTGCTCATCGCCGTCACCGACTGGTGGTGGGCCGACCCGCTGGTCGCGGTCGCCATCGGCGCGTTCATCCTGCCGCGCACCTGGCGGCTGGCCCGTGCCGCCGTCCGCATCCTGGTGCAGGCCGCCCCGGAACACCTCCAGGTGACCGCCGTGCACGACCGGCTGGCCGCCGTCCCCGGTGTGGTGGAGGTGCACGACCTGCACGTCTGGACGCTCACCTCGGGCATGGAGGTGGCCTCCGCGCACCTGACCATGGCACCCGACGCGGAGGTCGGCGCGGTGCTGACCGCAGCGCGTACCGCCCTGCACGACGACTTCCGGATCGAACACGCGACGTTGCAGATCGAGCCCGGCGCCGCCACCGGGGCCTGCGGCTCGATCGAGTGGTAACACCCATTTCCGTGACGACGTGCGCACCTTCCGTCACATCGGCTGCAGCAGCCCCACCGGCACCGGTAGGCTCGGTCCCGGCCTCCACCAGGCGGCGCCCTCCAGGCGCCGGTGGCGGTCGCCGCCTAATCGCCCAACCAGGCGAACCGGGGAACCACGTTCCTGGGGTGCATCCGCGTCAGCGGTAGGGATCTTCCGTCCCGAACCCGTCAGCTAACCCGGTCGGCGGCTGACGGAAGGACATGCGCAGTGGCACCAGCACGACCACCCGCCGCCCGACTGGCGGCCCTGATCGTCGCGATGTTCGCCCTCGGCTTCGCGATCCCGGCCGGCACCGCCTCGGCCGCTCCCCCGACCGGCCTGCGGGCCGCCGCCGCACCCGACTCCGACGAGGAGGGCGGCACCCCGTCGCTGCGTGCCCAACTCGAGGCCGCCAGCAAGGGCTACCTGGACGCCAAACGCGCTCTGGACACCTCCGTGCAGCGGCAGCAGCAGCTCGCCACCCAACTGAAGACCATCGAGGTCGAGCTGGCCCAGCGCGACGGCAAGGTCGGCCAGATCGCCGGCGTGGCGTACCGCACCGGCCGGCTCGGCGCGGTGTCGGCGCTGCTCAACAGCAGCAGCCCGGAGGGCTTCATGGACCGGGCCGCCGCCCTGGAGGCGGTGGCCGCCAACGAGGACCGGGTGCTGCGCGACCTGCTCGCCACCAAGGACGAGGCCAATCGCACCCGGGCCGCCCTGAACGGCGAGATCACCGAACAACGCAAGCAGGTCACCGTGATGGCCAAGCGCAAGGAGCAGGCCGAACGCGCCCTGACCGTCGCCAACACGCCCAAGCCTCCGCAGACCACCGCCGACACCAGCTCCAACCGGGGCACCTCCACCGCCAACGCGAAGGCGGCGCCACGCAATTCCGACGGCTCCTGGCCCTCCGAGTCGTGCAGCGTCAACGACCCCACGCCCGCCAACGGCTGCATCACCCCGCGCACCCTGCACGCGCTCAACCAGGCCAAGGCCGCCGGCTTCACCCGGTACGTCTCCTGTCACCGCCCCAGCGGCTCCGGCGAGCACCCGAAGGGCCGGGCCTGCGACTTCGCCGCCCAGACGAGCGGCTTCGGCGGCAACGCCACCGGCGGCGACAAGACGTACGGCAACAACCTGGCCGCGTACTTCATCCGCAACGCCGACCGACTCGCCGTGCTGTACGTGATCTGGTACCGGCAGATCTGGCTGCCCAGCAGCGGGTGGAAGTCGTACAGCGGCGCCGGTGGCACCCCGTCCACCGACCACACCAACCACGTACACCTGTCGGTCTACTGACCCGGCCGTTCCCCGCAGCGCATGATGCCTGTGAGTCATCACGATGGCTCACAGGCATCACGTTCGTTCGGGCAGTCGCGCGGCGCTGGCCGGCTACGTCAGCGGGCGTACCCCTGATGTCGCCGCTCGTCGGACGACCCGGCCAGAGCCGGCGGGCAGCCTTGCGGTATGCCTCGGATCCCACCCGCCGCCCGCAAGGGCCTTCTCACCCTGCACCTGGTCACGTCGCTGGGCTGGCTCGGCGCGGACCTGGTGCTGCTCACCCTCGGCATCGCCGTGCAGCGGGGCGCCGACCCGGCGGTGCTCTACCCGGTCGGCGCGCTGGTCGGCACCGTCCTGTTCGCGCCGCTGAGCGTCCTGGTGTGGCTCATCGGTGTCGCCAGCGCGCTGCTCACCCCGTGGGGCCTCGTGCGCTACCGATGGGTGCTGGTCAAGCTCGTGCTCACCACGGTGATGGCCGGGCTGGTGCTGTTCCTGCTCACCCCGAACCTGCGGCACGCCGGAGAGTTGGGCGCCGCCCTGCCCGCACGGGACCGCGCCGACCTGGTGATCGCACCCGCGGTGTCGACCACCCTCCTGCTCATCGCGACGGTGCTGTCCACGTACAAGCCGTGGGGACGTCGCCCCGCAAGATCGCGCTAGAACCAGGATGTCGTGGCCTCCTGAGCGTCAACAGGCCACCACATCCAGGATCGAGAACGATCATGGACCCGGGCGGCGGGCCGCGGGCGGGTCGGGACCCGGGCGGGCAAGGGCGCGGGTCAGGCCGGGGGCGGTGGGTCGCCGGTGCGGTTGAGGGCTGGGCCCAGGCGGGCGGCCAGGGCCAGGTGAGCGGCCCGCGCCTGGCGGAACGCGTACCGGAACAGCGGCGTCGGTGCGGTCAGGGTGATCTCGACGTCGATCCGGACCAGGCCGTCGGGCTCGGCGCGCAGTCGGGTGTGGTTGTGCACGGTGGTGGCGGGCCACTGCCGGGCCACCATGATGATCTCGTCGTCGCTGCTGCTCAGCACGTCCGCGTGGTACGTGGTGCGGAAGCGTAGTGGGCCGGCCACCAGCCTGTCGTTGATCGTGTAGCTGGCCTGGGCGCCGGGTCGGGGCGGCACTTGACGGACCTGGACGATCAGCGGGTGCAGCTCACCCTGTCGAGTCAGGTCGCTGAGCATCGCCGCCGCCTCGGCCAGCGAGCACCGGGCCTGGACGGTGTAGCTGAAGGTATCACTGCTGAGCACACGTCTCCCGCCGTCGCTTGATCGCACGATCGTCCCGTACCGATGCCTGACTGGCAACGCCCGACGGCGGCCGGATGCCCGGACGAACCCCGGCCGATGGGGTGCCGCACCGCCAGTCATCGCATTAAGGTCGGTTGGTGGCAAATCACCCGACCGGGATGAAGGGCGACATCATGCGCGGTGACAACAGGTGAGCGGGCACGTGATGGTCTTCGCACCCACGCCGCAGCTCACGGTCACCGTGGACCAGCCGAACGACCACCCGGAGCTGCACCTGCACCCCGGCGGGCAGGGTGTCTGGCAGGCCCGGATGGTGCTGTCGCTCGGTGTCGACGTGGTGCTCTGCGCCGCCCTCGGCGGCGAGATCGGCCAGGTGTTGGAGCCACTCCTGGTCAGCGAGGGCGTGGACCTCAAGGTGGTGGTCCGGGACTCCGGCAGCGGCGGGTACGTGCACGATCGCCGGGGCGGCTCGCGGCAGGAGATCGCCGACGTGCCCGGGCAGCCGCTGAGCCGACACGAGCTGGACGAGTTGTACAACCTGGCCCTCGGCGAGGGCCTGCGGGCCGCGGTGAGCGTCCTCAGTGGGCCGAACGAGCCGTGGCTCGTCCCGGCCGACCTGTACCGTCGCTTCGCCGCCGACCTCGGCGCCAACGGCGGCCGGGTGGTGGTCGACCTCTCCGGCGATCACCTCGGTGCGGTGCTGGAGAGCGGCGTGTTCTTCCTCAAGGTGAGCCACGAGGAGTTGATCCGCGACGGTCGCGCCCGCAGCGACGACAGCCTGGAGCTGACCCGCACCATGTACGAGCTGCACGCCGCCGGTGCCGAGACGGTGGTGGTGAGCCGGGCCGACCAGCCGGCGTTGGCGCTCATCGACGGGGAAATGTTCGAGGTGGAGATGCCCCGGTTGGAGGCCGCCGACCCGCGCGGCGCGGGCGACTCGATGACCGCCGGGGTGGCGGCCGTCGTGGCCCGCGGCGGGGACATCCGGACCGCGATCCGCACCGGTGCCGCCGCCGGGGCGATGAACGTGACCCGGCACGGCCTCGGCACCGGACGACTGGACTCGATCACCGGCCTGGTCGAGCGGGTCCGGCTGGTGCCGGCGGACAGCCGACCCCAGGAGCGGACCACCCCGGACGAGTTGGCCGACCGGGTGGTCGAGCGATGACCCTGCGCGTGCTGATCACCAACGACGACGGGATCGCCGCGCCGGGCATCCAGGCCCTGGCCTGGGCGGCGGCACAGCGGGGCCTGGACGTGGTGGTCGCGGCGCCGCTGGAGGAGGCGAGCGGCACCAGCGCCGCGATGAGCGCCGTGGAGCGGGACGGGCGGGTCGTCGTGAACGACCACCCGCTGCCGGACCTGTCGGGTGTGCCGGCGTACGGGGTGGGTGGCTCCCCCGGCTTCATCACCCTGATCGCGCTGCACGGCGCGTTCGGCCCGCCGCCGTCGGTGGTGCTCTCCGGCATCAACCGGGGTGCCAACGCGGGCCGGGCCGTGCTGCACTCCGGGACGGTGGGTGCCGCGTTCACCGCCGCGATGAACGGCTGCCGGGCGATGGCGGTCTCCCTGGACGTGCTCTCCGCGGGCGAGGCGACGGCAGCCAGCGGTGGCGCCGCGGTGGACGCCGCTGCCCGGGTACGCGACGCCGAGCGGCACTGGAGCACCGCCGCGCGGGTCGCCCTGGACCTGCTGCCCCGGTTGACCTCCGCGCCGCTGGAGAGCGTGCTCAACGTCAACGCCCCGGACCTGCCGCACGGGCGGCTGCGTGGGGTGCGACGCGGCACACTGGCCAGCTTCGGTCAGGTGCAGATGACGGTGGCCGAATCCGGCCACGGCTTCGTCCGGACGTCGTTGGAGGAGCCGGGGCAGGCCGCGCAGCCCGGCACGGACGTGGCGCTGCTGGCCGCCGGGTACGCCTCGGTGACGGCCATCCGGGCAGTCACCGAAGCGACGGATGTCGACCTGACCGGGCTGGACGACCAGCCCTGACGGTCATGGCGGGCGCGCTCAGGCGCCGGGCAGGACCTCAGGCGCCGGGAAGCACCTCGGGGGTGGCCGCGCCGGCGAAGTAGGGCTCCGGCGCACCGAACAGGCCGAGCAGGCCGGTCACCCAGAGCTGCCGGTGCACGAACCGGCTCGGCTCGGTGACCACCAGCTTGACGTCGCTGACCTCGGCCGTCTGGAAGCCGGCAACCATGGCGCTGATGCCGACGGAGTCGATGAAGGTGACCAGCCTCATGTTGAGCTCGATGCGCAGCGGTCGGCCCTTGGCCAGCACCTCCGCGATCGCCTCACGCACCTCGTACGCTGTGTCGACGTCGATCTCGCCCCGCGGGGCGATCTCCACGACTCCACCGGACAAAACCGACTTCACGATCGACAGGCTCACGCGAGCACCTCCACCCGCCCGTCCCCCGGGCGCCTCATCAGTACGCGGGCCGCGACCGAGAGTATTCCTCCGACAGCCTCGGTCGCCACCCCTCGGGATGAGCAATTCGCGGATCCGGCCGCACAAAGGCACCCATATCCGCACTTTTGAGTATCTGATTGCTCAAGACTTTTTGTTATTTGACCTCCGACGACCCGTCGTGACCGACACGCCGCCGAACCAGGGTAGCGGCCCCGGCCCGACGCGCCCGACAACCGGCCCACAAGCGACGGCCCGCCCGCTGCCACCGGCGTGTCGCCTGCGGATACCCGCCCGTTCCGCGCCGTCGGCTTGCCGACGCCACCTAGCATCAGGCCGGGACACCGCCCGTGACGGAGAGGATCTTCGATGATCAAACGACTTGCTGGGCTGGCCGGCGTCGGCGTGCTGCTGGCCCTCGTACTGGCCTGCGGTTTCGGTGGTGGCGACGACGATGATGACGATGACGACGACGACTTCGCCCGCGGCGTCGCCGTGGTGGCGGTGCGCTGAGTCCCGGCAGCGGGCCGGAGCCGGCCGGGTTTGCGCCCGGACGGCCCTGGGCACTGGCGGGGTAGGCGAACCGTGACGCGCTGAACAGACGCCGAAGTCCGAAGTGGCCGGCGGCTTCGGCACCCGAGGAGGTAACCACGATGTTCGGAACCAACCTGCTGGACCGCCGCAACAAGCCGGAGCGGATTGCGGACCAGGCCTGGGAGCACCTGCTGTCCGCCGTCAGCTATGCCGGCGACAGTGTGCGCGACACCGCCCGCTCGGCCCGTCGCAACAGCGGCGACCTCGCCGACGGTGCGGGTGACCTGGTCGGCTCCGCCGCCGAGGAGGCGCGACGCCGCGCCTCGCTGGCCTTCGACGCACTCGCCGGCCGGCAGCCGGCTCTGCCCTGGACCCTGCTGATCGGTGCGGCGCTTGTCGGTGCCGCGGTTGGCTGGGCCGTCGGGTCGGCCGCGCGGGCCGCCGGCAGCCGGGATGACCGCGCGGTCGACGACGTGGAGTTCGTCGACGTGGACCGGCCCAACTCCCCGGCGGTCTGAACGACCGAACGACGCAGGGCCGCACTCGCTTGGGTGCGGCCCTGCGTCGTTCGCACCGCACCTGTCGATCGTGGGGTGGACCGGTCCGCCGGGTGCCGGACCCCTCAGGCAGCCCGACGGACCGGTGCTCGGGTGGTGATCGGGCCCTCCGGCCCGGATCACCAGGTCAGCGACTCAGGCAGGTGACTGTGGTCGGCGGCGTGTTGCTGCCGGTCCACGAGCCGAGGAAGCCGCCGGTGGTGGTGGCCCCGGCGCCGAGCGCGCCGTTCCAGCCGCTGTCGCGGACCGAGACGACGGCCCCGACCTGGGTGTGGGTCCCGCCCCAGAGTTGGGTGATCTGCTGCCCGTTGGGGAAGGTCCAGCCGAGCGTCCAACCGGCGATGGGCACGCTGCCGGCATTCTGGACCACCAACTCCGCCTGGAAGCCACCCGACCAGGAGCCGGTGACGCGATAGGTCGCCGTACACCCACTCGTCGGCGGCGGCGTGGTCGGAGGCGGCGTCGTCGGAGGCGGCGTCGTCGGAGGCGGCGTCGTCGGAGGCGGCGTCGTCGGAGGCGGCGTGGTCGGAGGCGGCGTGGTCGGCGGCGGCGTCGTGGGGGGCGGCCCATCGGTCCGGTCGGCGACGAGGATGCCGCGCCCGTTGGAGCCGAGGTACACCCGGCCGTAGACGCGGGGGTCACCGGTCAACGCCTCGGCCGGGTTGCCGTACTGGTGGCGGTCGTCGTTGATGCGTACCCACGTCGCGCCGGCGTCGTCGGAGCGGTGCACGCCGGGCTGACCGTTCACCGTGCCGTACAGGAAGACGGCGGGGTTGGTCCGCCCGGGTGCCGCCTTGCCGAAGCCGACGTTGCCGGAGGCGCTGACGCCGTCCAGCTTGGTGAAGCTGGCACCGGAGTCGGTGGATCGCCACAGGCCACCGGGCCCGGCCAGCCACAACTCGCCGGAACGGCCGGGCAGCGCCTTGAACCGGACGTCGGTGGCGGGCAGACCGGTCGCCGCCGTGGCGGTGAAACTCGCCCCACCGTTGGTGCTGAGGTAGAACCGCCCGCCGCTGAAGCCGTAGAACCGGTTGGGGTCAACCCGGTCGGACTCGATGCTCGCGTTGGCGGGGATGCCGGCCGAGGGCGCCCACGAGTTGCCGAAGCCCACCGAGTAGACCACCCGTTGACCGGCGTCGCCGGGCGCCCAGACGAACCGGCTGCCGTCGGCCGCCGCGGCGACCGTGCCACCGGTGTTGACCCCGGACGGTTCGGTGCCCTGGAACCAGGTGGCCCCACCGTCGGTGGAGAACGCGACATGGCTGTCGCCGGGCCGGTCGGAGTCGGTGAAGCTCCCGGCCCGCACCAGTACGGCCGGTTTGCTCTCGGCATAGTCCAGGCTGGTGGTGGTCGTGAACACCGGTTGGGTGAACAGCATGGGCGGAATGGCGGTCAGGTCGGTGTGCCGGAAGCCACCGACGTCACCGAGCGCGCTGATCAGCGGTGCGCCGCTGGGCGGGCTGACCAGGTCGAGCACCGCCGTCTCCTCCAGCCCGCGGACCATCGGTCGGATGGTGAACTGGCCGCCGGTGTCCCACTTGGTGAGGTCGGTGGTGCCGTAGATGGTGGCGCCGGTGCCGTACATCATCCGGTTGGAGTCGTGCGGGTCGATCTCCACCGACTCGTTCATCCAGCCGAGCTTCGGCGAGGCCTCCGGGGGCGCCGGGTTGACGCCGAAGGTCAGCCAGGGCACCGAGCTGATGTCCATGGTGTAGCGGCGGGACCGCTCGGGATAGTTGGTGAAGTCCCAGATCCGGGTCCAGGTCGCCCCACCGTCGGTGCTGCGGAAGAAGATCGCGTCCGGCCACCAGGAGACCTGGGTGGCCACCATCAGCGTGTTGGGGTGCTGCCGGTCGATGGTCAGGCCGCTGTAGCCGAAGTAGTCGTCGCCGCTGGTGGAGGGCACCGGGCTGATCCGGGCCCAGGCTCCGGTCGACCGGGTGAACTTCCAGACGTCGCCCTTGCCGCCGTCGTACGGGCCACCGGTGTCGCTGGTGGCGATGTAGAGGTGACCGCCGACCGGGTCGACGACACCCTTGTGCGCCAGGTAGCCGGTGGGCTGGCCGGGAATGCGCGACCAGCTCACGCCCCCGTCGGTGCTGCGGTAGACCGGATTTTCCTTGTCCGCCACGCCCACGTAGATGGTCTGCGTCGTGGATCCGGCGGTGCCGGTGCTCTTGTCGAAGCTGACCCAGGTCAGGCCCTGGTTCTGCCCGTTGTAGCCGTTCGGGTCGCTGGGGTCGGCCCGGTAGTTGCCGACGTTCGGAAAGGCGGTGACCTTGGCCCAGGTCGCCCCGTGGTCGGTGCTGCGCCAGAGCCCGTTGCCGCCCTCGGCGCCGTAGTACAGGATGCTGTTCCGGTTGGGGTCGACGGCCAGCCGCTCACCCATCCCTCGGCCCGGCATGTTGCCGCCGTTCTTGAACGGCAACTCGGTGCTCTGCCAGGTGGCACCCTTGTCGGTCGAGCGCAGGATGGCGCCGTTGTTCGGGTCCCAGCCGTTGGTGTACATGCCGACCGCCGCGTACACCCGGTTGGTCTGCACCGGGTCGGTGGCGATGCTGACCACGCCGTTGTAACCCCAGCGGTCGGCGCCGACCCAGTCGAGCAGCGGCGTCCACGACTGGCTGGCCTGCTCCCAGCGGTACGCCCCACCGATGTCGGTGCGCGCGTAGATCAGGTTTTTCTCGGTGGGGTTGAAGACGATGCCGGGCACGAAGCCGCCGCCGCCCACCGGGACGTTGCGCCAGGTGTACGCCTCCGCCGCGGTCGGGGCGGAGGCCGACCCGGCGGGGGTGAGCGGGACCGCCACGACGGCTGTGGCGGCTGCCAGCACGGTCACGACCGTGCTGGCGAGACTTCTGGGCATCTGTGGATCCTCTCGGGAGGCAACCCCGGGGGACGGGGTTGGTCGCGTGGCGACGCCGTGGCCCGGGGGACGGGCACAACGACGGGACGGACGGAGCTGCCCTGGCTCCCACCACCCGACGCGACGGCTCCCGCAATCGAGGAATGTGACTACCGTAACCGAAATGGGCTCGCTTTGGAAGCGCTCCCATCATCTCCCCCGGCGCTCGCCCGTAACGCCCGGAGCTGCGGTCCTCACCCGGTGCGGGTGAGGACGCTTCACCCGTGGCGGCGGCAGGCTCGGACCCCGGCGGACCTCCGGCCGCAGCCGCCACCGGTCCGCCACCCACGCAGGGAGGAGGCCCAGATGGCGATCGCGGAGATCGACCGCACCGACCAGGACATCCAGTCCGCCGTCCTCGACGAGCTGACCTGGGAACCGAGGGTGCAGCCACACGAGATCGGGGTGACCGTGGCCGAGGGTGTGGTCACGCTGACCGGTCGGGTGGACAGCTACGCCAAGAAGTGGGCCGCCGAACGGGCCGCCCACCGGGTCGTCCGGGTCCGGGCGGTCGCCAACGACCTGGCCGTGCAACTGGCCAACGGCGCCGAGCGCACCGATCCCGACCTGGCCGCCGCAGCCAGCCACGCGCTGGAGTGGGACGCGTTCGTGCCCATCGAGAAGCTTCAGGTCACCGTCTCGTCCGGTTGGGTGACGCTGCACGGCGATGTCGAGTGGGAGTACCAGCGCCGGGCGGCCGAGCGCGCCGTCGGGCGGCTCACCGGCGTACGCGGGGTGAGCAACGGCGTCACCGTCCGGCCGACCGCCGCACCGGACGGCCGAAACCTGGCCGAACTGATCGTCGACGCCCTGGCCCGGGCCGGGGCGACCGAGGCCGAGCGGATCAGCGTCCGGGTGCACGGCGACACCGCGGTGCTCGCCGGGCTGGTGCACTCCATGCCGGAGCGCGCCGAGGTCGAGCAGGTGGCCTGGTCCGCGCCGGGCATCCGCGAGGTGCAGAACCACATCGCGGTCGCACCGGTACTGCGCTGAGCGAGAGCGAACGCCCGGCGGGCGCGGGCAAGCACGGCGGACGCCCGGCGGGCGCTGAGCGAGCGCGAAACCACCCGGGGTGGGTGAGCCGGCCTCACCCACCCCGGGAGCAGGCTGGTGGCATGAGTGATCCGAACGGGCTGATCCAACCGGGGCGCCCCGCGCCCGGTTTCACCCTGGCGGCCACCCCGGACGGGGCCCTGACCGGGCCCGAGCAGTTCCGGGGCCGACCTGTCGTACTCGCCTTCTACCCCGCCGACTGGAGCCCGGTCTGCGGTGACCAGATGTCGCTCTACCAGTCGGCGGCACCCGTCTTCGCCCAGTACCGGGCGGTGGTGCTCGGCGTCTCGGTGGACAGCATCTGGTCACACCGGGCATTCGCCCAGAGCCGGGGCATCGAGTTCCCACTGCTTGCCGACTTCGAGCCGAAGGGCGAGGTGGCCCGCCGCTACGGCGCGTACAGCTCGCGGGGTGAGGCGGACCGCGCGCTCGTGGTGCTCGACCCGACGGGGACGGTGGCCTGGAGCTACCTCTCGCCGCCGGACGTCAACCCGGGCGCGGACGGCATCTTCGACGCGCTGGACCAACTCGCCGCCGATCGGAAGGTGATGGCCGGATGACCACGCCACTGCAGGTGACCGCCCGACTGCGGGACCCGGTCACCACCGAGGACCACGTCCGGGGGCCGGCCGACGCGGCGGTGACAGTCGTCGAGTACGGCGACTTCCAGTGCCAGTTCTGCGGCGCGGCGTACCCGAACCTGCACGAGATGCTGCGGCAGCGGTCCGACACCGTCCGGCTGGTCTACCGGTACTTCCCGATCGCCAACGTCCACCCGTACGCCGAACGTGCCGCCGAGACGGCCGAGGCCGCCGCGGTTCGCGGCCGGTTCTGGGAGATGCACGACTGGCTCTACGAGCACCAGGACCAACTCGACCCGGTGCACCTCTCGCTCGGTGTCGAGCAGGTCGGGCTGCCGCCGGACGAGTTGAACGCCGAGGTGGAGAACCGGGCGCACGCCGACCGGGTGCGCCGGGACTTCGTGGGTGGCATTCGCAGCGGGGTGAACGGCACGCCCACCCTGTTCGTCAACGGCGTCCGCCACGACGGCGGGTACGAGTTGCCCGACCTGTTGACGGCCGTGGACGCGGCGAGTGACGCCTGACCGCGTTCCGCTCAGATGAGCCGCAACTCGCGCGCCCGCCGGACCGCCTCGCGCCGGCGGGTCGCGTCGAGTTTGCGGTAGATGTTGCGCACGTGGGTCTTCACGGTGTTGACCGAGAGGGACAGCTCGCTGGCGATCTCCACGTTGGACAGGATGCTCTGTAGGTAGCGCAGGATCGTCAGTTCCCGCTCGGTGAGCGGCTCGTCGAGGGCGCCCCTCGGCTCGGTGGTCGGGCGGGCGGGCCCGCGCCCGCTCTGCCCAGCCCCGCGCACCAGGTCACTGACCAACGCGAAGTGCGCGGTGCCCGCGTCCAGGTGTGCGGCCAGCAGGTCCCGGACCGGCGGTTCGGCGCGAGTGAACACCCGCCGGCAGCCCGGCGGGCCAGCCAGGTCCAGCACCTGCTCCAGGAGTCGACCCGCCCGACGCCCGTCCCCGGCCCGCTCGGCCAGGACGGCGTCCAGCAGGCCCGCGTCCAGGCGTACCGGCAGGGGCCAGGCCGTGGCCGTCGGCGCCTGCCAGGCGGGCACGCTGCGCGCGGCGGCGGCGTGGTCGCCGGCCAACAGCTCCACCCTGGCCCGCGCCACCGCGAGCGCCGGATCGGCGGTGCCGACCGGGCTGCCCCCGTCGGCGCTGCCGACCAGCGAGCCTCCGTCGGCGCTGCCGGTCCCCTCGTCGGCGGTGCCGGCGAGCAGGTCGCGGGCGGCGGCCAGGTCGCCCCGCTCGGCGCGCAGTCCGGCCTCGGCGGCCCGCAGCAGGCCGGTCAGCTCGGCGGCGGACGGCCGGTCGGCCAGTGCTTCCCGGGCCCGGACGAGAAGTCGTTGGCCGGCGGCCAGGTCCCCGGCGTCGCGGTGCAGTTGTGCCCGGCACAGCGCCGCCGCCGCGGTGGCCACCGGTTCGCCGTCGGCGGCGGAGAGCCAGCCGTCGCCGGTGTCGTCGGCCCACCCGTCGGTGACGCCGAGTGCCGGGCCGGCGAGGTTGAGGTTCGCGGTGGCCTCGTCGGGCTGGTCGCGCAGCAGCGCCACCTGGGCCAACGCCAGGTACGCGTAGGCGCAGTCGAGCTGGCAGGACCAGCCCCGACACGGCGGCATGCCCAGCGCGTCCCGGGCCGCCTGCTCCGCCGCCCGCAGCCCCCCGCGCAGGGCGAGCAGCAGCGCGGCCCGGCTGGCGCCGACCAGCTCGGTGCGCGGCCGGCGGGCCTCCCGGGCGGCCGCCCGGGCACGGACGAACCGGGCGGTCGGCAGCGCGCCCTCGGCCAACCCGACGAGCCCCAGCCCGGTGCCGGTGAACGCCCGCAGGTCGGCGTCGTCGGCGGCGTCGCCGCCACCGGATGTCGGCGCGGTGGTCGACGCGGAGTCCGGCAGCCGGGTCGGCGTGGCGCCCTCCGGGCGGGTCCGCAGCAGCCGGGCAGCGGCGGCGCGCACCTGCACCGGGTCGCCGGCGAGCCGGGCCACCGTCAGTTCCAGCGCGGTGACCAGCCGCAGGAACCGTTGCCGGCGAGGCACCGGCAGTCCCGCGGCGTGTCCGGCGGCGGCGCGCAGCTGATCGGTGGCGGCCGGCAGGTCACCGGCGTAGGCGCGCTCGGCAGCGTAGGCCAGCGCCACCTCCGGGTCGGCCCGGAGCACCTTCGCCGGCGGGGCCACCGGTGCCGGGGTGTGCACCGGGCCACTGTCGTACCGGGTCAGCTCCGGCCAGTGCGCGACGAACAGGTCGCCGGCCAGGTCCCACCGGCCGGCGGTCAGCGCGTGCCGCAGCGCGTCGGCCGGCCGGCCGTCGTTGGCGTACCAGTCGGCCGCCCGCACGTGCAGGTCGCGCACCTCGTGGTCGGGCAACCGGGCCAGGTCGGCGCGGAGCAGGTCGGCGAGCAGGGGGTCGCAGCGGTACCAGGGCGGGCGGGTGTCCTCCCGGTGCAGCAGACCACCGGTCCCGGCCAGGTCGGCGAGCGCCTGCCCGGCGTCGGCGCGGCCGGTCAGCGCCCCGGCCAGGTCGGCGCAGACGGTCTCGACGAGGGCGGTCCGACGCAGCAGGTCCTCCTCGGCCGGGTCGAGCGTCGCCAGCACCTCCTCGCGGAGGTACCCGGCGATCTCCGGTTGGTCTCCCCCGAACTGCCCCACCCAGCGCTCCGGGTCGCGCTGCCCGCGTACCGCCAGGGCGGCGATGCGCAACGCGGCCGGCCAGCCCCCGGTGCGCTCGCGGAGCTGGCGCACGGCGGCCGCCGGCAGGGCCGCGCCGTGCGCGGTGAGCAGGTCGGCCACCTCGTCGTCGGTGAACGCCAGCTCGTCCGGGCCGATCTCGGTCAGCTCGCCGGCGAGGCGCAGCCGGTGCAGGGGCAGGTGCAGCCCGGCCCGCGCCCCGATCACCAGGCGTAGTCGCTGCCCGGCGTGCCGCAGCAGGAACTCCACGCCGCTCAGCGCCGCCGGGTCGGCGACCCGGTGCAGGTCGTCGAGGATCAGCAGCACCGGCCGGTCCGCGGCGGCGAGGGTGGCGGCCAGCACCTCCAGTTGGTCGGGTCGGGGCGGCCGGTCGGGCACCGGGCCACCGTCCGCCGACCCGGTCGCGGTCCGCAACGCCGACGCGAGGTACGCCCAGAGCCGCGATGCGTCGTCGCCGACCTCCACCGACACCCAGGCCAGGACCGGGCTGGGTGTCGGTGCCGAGAGGTCGCCGGAGTCGGGCACCACGGCGCCCGGGTCGACGTCGGGCGTCTGACCGTCGAGCCGCGCCCAGGTGGCGAGCAGCGTGGTCTTGCCCCAGCCGGCGGGTGCGGCGACCAGGGTGACCGGTCCGGCACTGCCCTCGTCCAACCGGCGCAGCAGCCGGGGCCGGGCCACCACCGGCTCCGGTGGCACGGCCGGGCTCAGCCGCGACGCGAGCAGCGGTCGCTCCGGTGCCGTGTCGACGCGTACGCGATCCTGCTGTTCTGGCACTCAGCCCCACCCCCACCACGCGCTCCACCCCCGGTCGGCGAGCGGTTACCCGACGCGGGCCGGTTCACCCCTTCCGGGCGAGCACGCTTCACCCGAGGGCGACCGACGATCGGGGGACGTGGACCGGGAGGACGTGGGACGGGTGGGAGCGATGGGACGGCTGGTGCGGGCAGGACCCGCCCTCGGCGGCGCGGCGCGCGGCGGAGCGGCGCGCTTGTTGCGCGTACCCCGGTGGCGTCCCCGGACCGGCGCGGACCGCGACCCCGCCGCGGCGGCCCGGTGGGAGGTGGTGACCGTCGACCGGCCGCCGGAGCAGGTGCTGCCCGCCGGTCGGTGGCCGGAACCGCTGCGCCGCCTGGACGGCGCGGTCGAGGTGCGGGTGCGCCCGGCGCCCGGCGACCGGGGCACCGAGCTGGCCGCCCGACCGGTGGCCGGCGCCACCCCGCCGGTCGGGTTGGCCGCGCACCTGGTCGGCGACGACCCCCATCTGCTGGTCCGCCGGACCCTGCGCCAGATCAAGCAGCGGGTGGAGGCCGGCGAGGTGCTGCGCGCCGACCGATCGGCGCTGGACCGCCCCGAGGTCCGCGGGTGAGGGCGCTGTGCTGGGTGGCCGCCGACGAGCTGGCGGTACACGAGGTGCCCGACCCGGAGCTGCGCAACGAGCGGGACGTCATCGTCCGGGTACGTCGCAGTGCCACCGCGGGCGGCGACCTGCCGCTGCTGGCCGGACGGCACCCCCTGCTGCGCTCCGGCGACGTGCTCGGGGCCGAGTTCCTGGGCGAGGTGGTCGAGGTCGGTCCCGGGGTCCGCCGGCACCGGGGCGGCGATCGGGTGGTCGTCGGCGCGAGCGTCGCCTGCGGCGGCTGCTGGTACTGCCGTCAGGGCCTGCACTCCTGCTGCGACAACGCCCATGCCGACCAGGCGAGCGACGACCCCGACCGGGGACACTCGGACGCCGGCTGCTTCGGCCGGCCCCGGGCGGCGGGCGGGTTCGCGGGCGGTCACGCCGAGTACGTGCGGGTGCCGTACGCCGATGTGAGTGCCTTCCCGGTGCCGGACGCGGTCGACGACGACCGGGCGGTGTTCGCCGCCGACGCGGCGCCGACCGGGTGGCTGGCCGCCGAGCTGGGCGCGGTGCGGCCCGGGGACGTGGTGGCGGTCTGGGGTGCCGGGGCGGTGGGTCAGTTGACCGCTCGGGCGGCGGTGCTGCACGGTGCCGCCCGGGTGCTCGTCGTCGACCGGCACGAGGAGCGGTTGCGGATGGCCGAGCGGCACTCCGGGGCGGAGCCGCTGGACTACCGTCGCACCGACGTCGCGGCGGAGCTGCGCGACCGCAGCGGTGGGCGCGGGCCGGACGTGTGCGTGGTGACTGTCGGCGCGCCGCCACCCGAGCGGTTCGCTGCCGACCGGCCGGACGCGAGACGCGAGGCCGTGCACGCCTGCCGCAAGGGCGGTGTGGTGGTGCTGCTCGGCGGGACGGACGGGTTCGTCGACGCGTTCCCGCTGGGCACGGTGACCGACCGACGGCTGACGTTGCGCGGGGCCCGTCGGCCGGACCTGCGCAGCGTGCCGATGCTGCTGGACCGGATGGCCCGCGACGAGCTGCGCACCGAACACCTGGCCACCCACCGGTTGCCGCTGGCGCACGGCCCCGAGGGGTACGCGCTGTTCCGGGACCGGGCCGACGGCTGCGTACGGGCCGTGTTCACGCCGTGACGTCTGCTCGGCACCGTGCGTCGACGCGAGCAGGTGGCAGACTCCGGGGATGGTTGGCGAGCGGACGTACGACGTGGTGCTGTTCGGGGCGACCGGGTTCACCGGTGGCCTGACCGCCGAATACCTGGCCCGACACGCGCCGGCCGGGCTGCGTTGGGCGCTGGCCGGCCGCAACCCGGCCCGCCTGGCCGCCGTCCGGGACCGGCTCACCGCGATCGACCCGACACGTGCCGACCTGCCGCTGCTCACCGCCGACGTGACGGACGCCGAGTCGCTGCGGGCCGTGGCGGAGAGCGCCCGGGTGGTGGCCAGCACGGTCGGCCCGTACGTCCACCACGGTGAGCCGCTGGTCGCGGCCTGCGCGGCGGCCGGCACCGACTATCTGGACATCACCGGCGAGCCGGAGTTCGTCGACCTGATGTACGTGCGCCACCACGCCCGGGCGACAGACACCGGCGCGCGACTGGTGCACGCCTGCGGGTTCGACTCCATCCCGCACGACCTGGGCGTCTGGTTCACCATCAAGCAGTTGCCCGCCGACGTCCCGATCACCGTGGACGGTCACGTCCGCGCCGGTGGCCGCCTCTCCGCCGGCACCTACCATTCGGCGCTCACCGCGTTCTCCCGGACCGGGCAGGCCAGCCGGGCCGCCCGGGAGCGCCGGGCGGTCGAGCCGCGCCCCACCGACCGCCGGGCCCGCGCCGTGCCGGGCCGGCTGGCCCGCTCCGCCGAGGTGGGCGGCTGGACCGTGCCGCTGCCGACAATCGACCCGCAGGTGGTCCGCCGGTCGGCGGCGGCCCGCCCGGAGTACGGCCCGGACTTCCGGTACCGGCACTTCGCCGCGGTGAAGCGGCTGCCCACCGTGCTGGCCGGCGCGGTCGGGCTCGGCGCGCTGATCGGGCTGGTGCGGCTGCCGCCCAGTCGACGCTGGCTGCTCGGTCGGCTCGCGTCCGGGCAGGGGCCGACCGCCGAGCAGCGGGCGGCGTCCTGGTTCACGGTCCGGTTCGTCGGCACCGGCGGCGGGCGGCGGGTGGTCACCGAGGTGGCCGGCGGCGACCCGGGTTACGACGAGACGGCGAAGATGCTCGCCGAGTCGGCGCTCTGCCTGGCACTCGACGAGCTGCCGCCGACCGCCGGGCAGCTCACCCCGGTCGCCGCGATGGGTGACGCGCTGCTCGACCGGCTCGTCCGTGCCGGGCTCACCTTCCGGGTGCTGGACCGCTCGGCTTGACCCTCGACCGGGTCGAGGGGGCAGGATGCCCAGCGTGAGCGACCTGCACAGCATCGGTGAGCTGGCCCGGGCCAGTGGCCTGACCGTCAGCGCGTTGCGCTTCTACGACTCGGCGGGGGTGCTTCAGCCGGCCCTGGTCGACCCGGTGACCGGCTACCGCTGGTACACCGACGAGCAGATCACCCCGGCCCGGTTGGTGGCCGGGCTGCGCCGGATCGGGGTGCCGGTCCCGGAGATCGCCGCCGCGGTCCGCGCCGAGCCGGCCGTGGTGCACCGGATGCTCGACGCGCACCTGCGCCGGCTCGCCGACGGGCTCACCGACGCCCGTCGGGAGGCCGCCCGGCTGCGGGCCCTGGTCGACCCGGCCCAGCCGGCCACCACCACGCTGCTGCTCTCCCCCGCCGACCTGGCCGCCGCGCTCGACGCGGTGCGCTTCGCCGTCGGCGTCGACCCGGAGCTGCCGATGCTCTCCGGCGTGCTGCTCGACGTGGAGCCCGACGGGGTCCGACTCGTCGCCACCGACCGGTACCGGCTCGCGCTGGCTCGGGCCGGGGCCGACGTCGACGGACCGCCGGTGCGGGTGTTCGTGCCGGTGGCCCTCGTCGACCGGCTCCGCCCGCTGCTCGACGCCGCCGACGCCGGACCGGTGTGGCTGAGCGTGGCCGGCGCGGACCTGCGGGTGCGGGTGGCCGAGGCCACGGTGACCGGCACCGCCCTGCCGTACGACTTCCCGGACTACCGCCGGCTGCTGCGCAAGGCCGTCGGCGACCGGCCGGCCGCCCGCCGGATCCCGGTGGACGTGGCGACGCTGCGCGCCGCGCTGGCCGACCCGGCGGCTCCCACCGTCGCCCGTGACCACGACGGCACCACCAGGGCGGTCACCGTGCTCGGCGTCGACGACGAGGGCGGTCTGCGGCTGCTCCCCGCCGCCGACCTGGCCTCCGACACGCTGCGGGTCGGCGTGGACGGCGGCTACCTGCTCGACGCGCTGACCGCGGCCGGGGCGCCGCAGCTGGTGTTGGAGCTGGACGGCCCGATCGCCCCGCTGGCCGTACGCCGACCGGACGACGCGGACACCTACTCCGTGCTGATGCCGATCCGGCTCTGACTGCGCGGCCGGCACTCCCCGTTTCGGGAGTGCCGCACTCCCCGTTCCGGCCGTTCCGGGAGTGCCGCACTCCCCGTTCCGGGAGGAAAAGCCCGCGACGGTAGCATCGGGTGGTTCACCTGTGACCCCGGACGGAGGCGTACGGAGCAGCATGCTCGACATGGAGTTAATCCGGAAGGATCGCGAGGCGGTGGCGACCGCGCTGGCGAAGCGTCTGGATCCCGCCGAGGTCACCCGGGCGCTGGACGAGATCCAGCGGCTCGACCAGGAACGCCGCACCCTGATCACGGAGATCGACGCCGAGCGGCAGCGTCGCAAGGCCGAGGCTCGGGCGTACGCGCAGGCGAAGCGGGCCGGCGAGGAGCCGCAGGCCGCCGCGCCGGAGGCCGAGCGTAAGCAGCTCGCCGAGCTGGAGTCCCAGCTGGACGAGGTGCAGTCGCGGCTGCGTACGGCGATGAGTGAGCTGCCCAACCTGCCGGCCGACGACGTGGTGGCCGGCGGCAAGGAAGCCAACCGGGTCGTGAAGACCTTCGGCGAGCCGCCGGTGATCGACAAGGTCCGCGACCACGTCGAGTTGAGCCGCGCGCTGGGCCTCGTCGACTACGAACGCGGGGTCAAGCTCGGCGGCTCCGGCTTCTGGATGTACACCGGTGCCGGCGCCCGGCTGGAGTGGGCGCTGCTCAACTACTTCATCGACCAGCACGTCAAGGCCGGGTACGAGTTCCTGCTCCCGCCGCACCTGCTGCTCGACTCGGCCGGCTTCGCCGCCGGGCAGTTCCCGAAGTTCTACGACGACGTCTACCACCTGGACGCCGAGTCCGCCCCGCGCGGGCAGTTCCTGTTGCCCACCTCGGAGACGGCGATCCTCGGCGCGTACCAGGATGAGATCCTGGAGACCCCGAAGCTGCCGCTGAAGGCCTTCGCGTACACGCCGTGCTACCGGCGGGAGTCGGCCGGCTCGCACTCCGACGAGCGCGGCACGGTGCGCGGGCACCAGTTCAACAAGGTGGAGATCTTCCAGTTCACCCTGCCGGAGCAGGCCGACGCGGCACTGGAGGAGATGCTCGCCCACGCGGAGAGCCTGGTCGAGGGGCTGGGCCTGCACTACCAGCGCTCGCTGCTCTCCGCCGGTGACGCCAGCGCGGCCATGCGCAAGACCCTCGACATCGAGGTGTGGATGCCGAGCACCGGCAAGTACAAGGAGGTGTCGTCGGTCTCCTGGTCCGGCGACTACCAGGCGCGTCGGGCGGCCATCCGCTACCGCGAGCCGGGCGGCAAGCAGACCCGCTTCGTGCACACCCTCAACGGCTCCGCGTTGGCCACCAGCCGCCTGTTCCCCGCCATCCTGGAGCAGAACCAGCAGCCCGACGGCAGCGTCCTGATCCCCAAGGTCCTCCAAGACCGCCTAGGAACAGACCGCCTAACCCCCCGCTAACCCCCGCCCCGCCCCGCCCCGCCCCCGCTGCCCTCCCCCTCCGCCCTGCCCCGCTCCGCCCTGTCCCGCCTCGTTGATCATGGAGTTATTGCCCCTCGCCTCGGCGTGTCGTGGCAATAACCTCATGATCAACGAGGTGGGGGCGGTGGTGGTGGAGGAGGAGCGCGGTCAGGAGCAGGGTGGCTAGTGCGGCCAGCAGTAGCGCTGGGCCTAGGGTGTTCAGGGTGTTGGCTAGGGTTTGTTGGAGCTGGGCGGCCGCTTGGATGACCGGGTCTTGTAGGGCTTGTCGGCTTCCGGCGGCCAGCCTCAGTTCGTACCAGCCGTACCAGGCTACGTAACCGCCGGCGAGCAGCAGCACCAGACCGCTGAGGCGGGGCACCAGCGCGCCCGCGACGCGCAGCCGGGCCACCAGACCGTCGCGCAGCAGCGCCACACCCAGCGCGGCGACCGCGACCACCAGGCCCATCCCGAGGGCGTACGCGCCGAACAGCGCCAACCCCTGCCCGGTCGAGCCGGCCTGGAGGCTGGTCACCACGATGGCCAGGAACGGGGCGATGGCGCAGCCGAGCGACGCCAGCGCGTACGCCGCGCCGAACAGCGCCATCGACGGCCAGGAGCGGGTCAGCCGGGGTGCCCGGGTGGTCCAGCCGGGTGCCGGGAGTCGTCGGCCGGCGAGCAGCCAGCAGCCGGCCACCGCCAGCAGCACGCCGAGCGCCACGGTCAGCCACGGTAGCCGGGGCCGCAGCCAGCCGGCCAGCGGCGCGAGCGCCAGGCCGAACGCGCCGAACACCAGCACGTACCCCAGGGTCAGCCCGGCCGCCGCGGTGAGCGCGCGGCCGACCGCGCCGCGGGCGTCCGACGCCCCGGCGACCAACAGCGAGAGGTACGCGGGCAGCAACGCGAAGCCGCACGGGTTGACCGCGCCGAGCATGCCGGCGGTCAGCGCGAGCAGCAGGGGGCCGGTCACGCCCCGGCCAGTGCGGCGACCCGGGCGGTGAGTGCCTCGCCGTCGAGGAAGCCCTGGTGGACCACCGTGCCGCTGCGATCGATGAGCACGAAGATGCTCTGCTGGGTCACCTTGAACCGCTTCCAGAGCACGCCCTTGCGGTCGTCGATCTGTGGCGTTGCGGCGAGGTCGAACTCGGTGACGAACTCCTTCATGGCCCGTTGCTCACCCAGCCCGGCGACGCCGATGATCGGCACGGTGTCCCGGTAGCGGGGCGCGACCTCGGCCACCGTCCAGGCCTGGCTGGCGCAGGTGGCGCACCACGGCGCCCAGAACCACAGCACCACCGGCTTGCCGGCGAGCTGCGCCGCGTCGAACGCCGCGCCGGTGAGGGTGGTGCCGGTGAAGCGCAGCACGTCCGGGACCGCTGCCGGGGCCGTACTCGGCGAGCCGGTCGCGGCGGCGGTGGTGGTTGGCGGGGCACCGGTGGTGGCCGGCGCGGTGCCGGCGAGCGCCGGTGCCGGGGTGGCCGTACCGGTGCAGGAGACCAGGCCGAGCAGCGCGGCGGCCAACGCCACGGCGGCGCCGGCACGGCGGGCCGCACCAACCCCGGCCAACCGCCTCGGTACGTGCCAGCTGCGCATGCGCGTCTCCGTTCGTTCGGCGAGAAGGTGCCCTTCCCTACTCGGCCTTGGCGAGGCGCAGAGCCAGCTCGGGGCACACCTTGACCGCCTTCAGCGCGCCCTCCCGCAGCCAGGTCGGCACGGGGGTGGGCGGGAAGGCGGGGTATCCGTTCGCGTCGAGCCGGATGAAGTCCGGTACGACGTGCGCGCACAGGCCGTGCCCGTCGCAGCGCGACCAGTCCAGGGTGAGCTTCTGCGGGTTCGCGTCGGGTGCGCCGGGCAGCCCCATCACACCCTTGACCCGCCGGCCGCAGCCGTCTCCGGTGGTGTGCAGTCGCAGGTCGTCGGCGAAGACCTCGATCGCGGAGAGCGCGAACCGGGCGGTGCCGTCCGGGTGGCTGCACGCGCCCCGGCCCCTCACCTCGCCGGCGGCGGCTCGCACCACGTCGGCCGGCTGGCTCCCGGCCACGGCCAGGTCCACCGCGCGGGCCAGGTCCGGCAGGCCCATCTTGCACGGCCCGCACTGGCCGGCGGACTCCCCGGCGAGGTAGCGCACCACCTGGGCGGCCTCACCGAGCGGGCAGGTGTCGACGCCGAGCGGGACGATGATGCCCGCGCCGAGGGTGCCGCCGACCGCGGCCAGGCCCTTGCGGGACACCTCGGCACTGTCCGCCGCCTCCGGGGTGATCCACTTGCCGTGGTAGCCGCCCATCAGGATGCCCTGGGTCTCCGGCACCTCGCACAGGTCGAGGACGTCGCGCAGCGGCATGCCGGCGGTGCACTCCACCACGGCCGGCCGGCCCGCCGCGCCGGTCACGGTGAGCAGCACGGTGCCCGGCTCGTCGTCGGTGCCGAGCGCGGCGTACTCGTACGGGCCGAGGCGGGCGCCGACGGCGAGCTGCGCGTACGTCTCGGCGTTCGACAGCAGGGTGGGCAGGCCGCTGACCCCGGAGTCGCTGGAGCGTTTCTTGGTGCCGGGCGGGATGTGCGGCAGGCCGTTGATCCCGTTGACGAGTGCGCCGCCCTCGCCGGAGATGAACCGGTGCGGCACGGTGACGATGGTGGTCAGCACCGGCATCCGGCGCTCTTCGAGGGCCTCCATCAGGGAGTCCCGGCCGACCCCGTCGTCGGCCACACCGATCACGATCTCGTCGGCGTCCAACGCGTACGCGGCCAGCGCCGCGCCGTCCAGGATCAGGTGCGGGGCGCGGGTGAGCAGCACCTTGTCCTTCCAGCTGGCCGGCTCCCCCTCGGTGGCGTTGACGACCACCACGGCGGCGAGGTCCTGCCGTTCGCAGGACTCCAACACCGCGCGCAGTTTGCGGGCGAACGGGAAACCCGCCCCGCCCTTGCCCTTGAGCTGCATGCCCTCGGCGAGCCGGAGCAGTTGCGCCGGCTCCATCGGGCCGATTGGGCCGTGCACCTCCTCGTGCGCGGCCAGGTCGAGCCGACCGAACTCGGCGAATCCGGCGGTGAGCCGGGGCTCACCCACGCACGCGACCGGTGGCACTGCCGTGCGCATCACTTCGCCTCACCCCGCAGCCCAGCCCAGTACGCCCCGTCCACCGCGTCCGCGCTGGCCTTGCGACGCTTTGCGGACCGGCCCTCGCCGGCTGCCCGCCGAGCGCGCCGGGACGCCAGGTCGACAAGGGTCGGGGTGTCGTCGACGGGCGGCGCGACCTCGTCCGGCACGTACCGGGCCGGCGGACGCCAGTAGTCCGGCTCCTCCGGCACGTCGTCCTCGACACTGTGCCGGCCGCTGCCGCTGCGCGGCGTCGCGGAGATCGGGCTGGCCGAGATCGGGCCGGCGGAGATCGGCTCGACGGAGACGGGGCCGGCGGAGATCGGCTCGACGGCCTGCCAGCGCAGCGGGCTGTCCCACGGCTCCTCCGGCTCGACCGTCGGCTGCGGCGGCGCCGAGTAGCGGCTGCCGTCGTCCTCGCTGCGGGACCGGCGGCGGGACCGCTCGGCGGCCGGCTCGTCGGCGCGTCGCCGACCGGTCGGAACGGCCTCGTCCCGGGTACGGGAGTCGCGCCGCCGGGTCACCGGCTCCAACTCCTCCTCGTCGCGTCGACGGGTGACAATCTCCTCGTCGTCGCGCCCGCGGGCGACGGTCTCCTCGGCGCTGCGGCGCGACCGGCGGGCCCTGGACTCCGCCTCGTCGCGCCGGCCGCGCGACTGTCGCTCGGTGTCGCGGCGGGCCGCCGGCTCTTCTTCCGCACGCCGGCGACGACTGGGTCGGGTCGACTCGACGAGGGAACCGGGCTCGGGCACCACCGGAACGGTGAACCGGTCCGGGTCACGCCGCGCGGCCGGCGCGGCCCAGGTGGCGGTGGTGGTCTCCGCCCAGGCGGGACGCTTGTCCGCGTCGGCGTTCTTGCGTCGGCTCAGCCCGGCCAGCAGCGACCGGCCGGTGTTCGTCTCCTTGGCCCGCCCGGCCAGCGCCGCGTTGCGCACCGCGGCCTGGTGCTGTTCGCGGCTGCGCCGGCCGATGGTGACCGAGAGCCGGACCAGCAGGGCCAGCACCACGAGCAGGATGCAGCCGAGGTAGCTGAACACCACCCAGGGGCTCGCGGCCCGACCGGCGTTGAGGCCGTGCAGCACGGCGAACGGCCAGGCCAGGTACGCGGTGGAGTGCAGGGTGCGCCACAGCCACTTGGGACCGACACCGGCGAAGCGGGCCCGGATGATGCCGGTCCAGATCACGCTGACCATCAGCAGGGCGGCCACGGTGCCGAGCCCGACGTAGAGCCCTCGGCCGCCGACGAACGGCACCAGCGCGTCGGTCGCGGCCGCCCGCCCGGTGGCGATCTTGGTGAGGACGTGGAAGCCGAGCCCGGCCACGCCCAGCACGCCGGTGGCCCGGTGCGCCGACTGCATCAGCACCCGGTGCGAGATGCGCAGCACCAGACGGTCGGTGGCGAGCAGGCCGAGCATCACGGTGAGGCTCAACGTCACCAGGGAGATCACCCCGGCGAAGAACTCGGTGAAGAAGAAGCCGTACGCGTACGCCTTCTGTCCAGCGCCCGTCAGCATGACCGCCGCCCACAGTGCGGCGAGCACCGACGCGATCAGCAGGGTGGTCGCCGACCGTGACGGTGTGCGTACCCCCCGACTGCTGGCGCTGGTCCGGACGGTGGCCGCCTTCTGGTTCTGCTGTGCCCGGGCCATGTGCTCCTCGATCGTCTCGCGGCGGCGTACCACCGGCCGACCCCTGCTCCCCCATCCAGTACGGGCCGGCGGGGCGCGCGGATCACCCGCGCCGAAAAATTTCTGGGCCGGAATCGAACCGAGGTGCGTCGACGTGCGTTGGCGTCCCCCTCGGTGCGGGGTCGGGACCTTTCGGTCGGCGGGTATCCGCGAACCGGGAGCCGCGAGCCGGCCGCCACCTTAGAGTGGTTTGGTGCCGTTTGACCGAAAGTCCAAGTACCGCCGTCGTGGCGTCTGGGTGGCCGCCGCCATCGGCGTACCCGCCCTGCTGGTGACCGCGCTGCTGGTGGGTCAGGCGCTGACCCCCGGCACGGCCCCCGACAGACGGATCGCGGCCGCCGACCCGACCCCGAGCAGTGCCGAGCAGAGCCCGGAGGAGCTGGTCCTCCCGGCCGCGCCCGCCCCGGCCGGGCTGCCGGTGGTCGACTACGACCCCGCGCCCGGAGGCTTCCCCGCCGATCCGGCCACCCTGGACACCACGCCGCTGACCGAGGGCGTGCACCCGACCAGGCGGATCGCCGCGTACGACGCACCGGGCGGCCGGCCGCGCGCCTTCCTCGAACCCACGATCAGCGGCGTCGAGCTGACCATGCCGATCGCCGAGCGGCGCGCCGGCTGGACGGCCGTCCTGCTGCCCTCCGCCAATCGGCGCCTCGCCTGGCTGCCGGCCGGCGGGTTCGACACCGTGGCGCTGCGCGACCAGATCGTGGTGGAACGCAAGGTCCACCGGCTCACCTGGTACCGGGCCGGCGCGGCGGTGCGTTCCTGGGAGGTCAGCCTCGGCCAGTCGGGACAGGAGACGCCGCTGGGGCGGACGTTCGTCCTGGGTCGGACCCCGCCGCCCGAGGAGGTCTACGGAGGCGTGGACATCTACGCCCTCGGCTCGGTGCCCGACGACCCCGAGTCGGTGCCGGCCGGGCTGCGCGGCGCCCACATCGGGGTGCACACCTGGTACAACGACGACGAGCTGGGTGCGAACACCACGAACGGCTGCATCCGGCTGACCCGCAGCGGCCAGCGGGAGTTGCTCGCCGAGGTCCGGCCCGGCAGCAGCGTGGTGGTCGTCGACAAGCTGCCCACCCCGCCCCCGACCGCCTGAGGTGCGGCCGTCACTCGCCGAGCAGCCAGCCGTTCTGCTCGGCGACCCGGATCGCCTCGGCCCGGTTGCGCGCACCGGTCTTGCCGATCGCCGCCGAGAGGTGGTTGCGCACCGTCCCCTCGGACAGGTGCAGCACCCTGGCCAGGTCGGCGACCGTGCCACCGCCGCGGGCGGTCCGCAACACCTCGGTCTCCCGGTCGGTCAGCGGGCTCACCCCGGCGGCCAGGGTCTCGGCGGCCAGTGCGGGGTCGACCACCCGCAGACCGGCGTACACCCGGCGGACCGCGTCGGCGAGTTGCCGAGCCGGGGTGTCCTTGACCACGAAGCCGCTCGCGCCGGCCTCCATCGCCCGACGCAGGTAGCCGGGCCGGCCGAAGGTGGTCACCACCAACACCCGGCAGGTCGGCACCGCGGTCCGTAACGCGGCGGCGGCGGCGATCCCGTCCAGGCCGGGCATCTCCACGTCCAGCAGGGCGACGTCGGAGTTGCTGCGGCGCGCAGCGGGGACCACCTCGTCGCCCCGGCCGACCTCGGCCACCACGCTCAGGTCCTCCTCCAGCGAGAGCAACGCGGCCAGCGCGCCCCGGACCAGTGCCTGATCGTCGGCGAGCAGCAGCCGGATCGGCGGGGGGTCGCCGCTCACCGGGCCCCCGCCGGGGCGTGCACCCGGAGCAGGAAGCCACTCCCGTCCGGCCGGCGGCCGACGCTGAGCGCGGCGTCCAACTCCCGCGCCCGCTCACGCAGGCCGATCAGCCCGTACCCGCCGGCGTCGGGAGTGGACGGACCCCGCCCGTCGTCGCTCACCTCGACCCGGTCCGGGTGCACCCGGATCGTGCAGCACCGTGCCCCGCTGTGCCGGACCACGTTCGTCACCCCTTCCCGCACCGCCCACCCGAACAACCGGTCCCACTCGTCCGGCAGCGCCGGCACCTCGGCCGGCAGGTCCGCCGCGATGCCCGCCGCGGCCAGCGCGGAGCGGGCGCCGGCCACCTCCGCGGCGAGGGTGACCTCGCGGTACGCCCCGACCGTCTGCCGTACGTCGGCCAGCGCCGCGCGGGCCAGCGCCTCCACCTCGGCGATCTCGACGGCGGCGCGCGCATGGTCCACCTCGATGAGCCGGCCCGCCAACTCGGCCTTGATCGCCACCACGGTCAACGAGTGCCCGAGAATGTCGTGCAGGTCGCGGGCGGCGCGGGCCCGCTCCTCGGCGACCGCGAGCCGGCCGATCTCCTGCTGGGCGGCCCGAAGTTCGCTGTTGCGCTGCGCCAGCCGGGACACCCCGAACATGGCGAACGAGGCGAGCAGGACCGCGACGGTGACCGTGCTCTCCCCCGTCCAGGTCGGCACCAGCCAGGCCCCCACCAGTGGAATCAGCGCGCAGAGCGCCACGATGACCACTGCCTGCGCCGCGGACAGCAGGAACACCGCGGACGCGGCCACGAACACCAGCGTGGCCGTCCAGTCCCCGGCGGTGCCCGGGATGCTGGCCAGACCCAGCACCACCAGGCCTGTCAGCGCGAGCCCCGCCCGGCGTGGGGGGATCGGTCGGAGGTGCTCACGCAGCTGACGGGCCCACTGGAACAGCAGCACGTAGCCGAGACCGAAGGCGGTCAGGGTGGCGACGCCGACCACCCGCCGCCACGGCTGCGGCTGGTGCAGTGCGGTGGAGAGAGGCACGTTGAGGAAGAACAGCCACACCGCGGCCAGCAGCCAACCGGTGAACCGCCATCGGCGGCTCACCGGTCGGGGCTGACCCGTCAGGGAGTCCATCGGGTTCACGCTAGCCGTCGCGCGGGGGTCAGACCCGCGCGGTGTCCCGGCGGAACAGCCGGGCCGCACCGACACCGAAGAGCAGTGCCCAGACGACGAGGTTGGCCACCGCCGCCACACTCACCCCCTCGCCGGTCAGCGGGGCGCGGGCCAGCACACCCATGCCGTACACCGGGGTGAACTTCGCGACCTGCTGGAGCACCTCCGGCAGCACCTCGACCGGGACGAACAGGCCACCGAACATGGCCAGCACGGCCAGGATCGGGCCGATGAACTGCATGACGTTCTCGGCCGGCACCAGGTAGCCGATGAACAGGCCGAACGCGGCGAACACCAGCGAGCCGAGCCAGGCGGCGAGCCCGGACAGCAGCCAGACGTACGCGGGGATGCGCACACCGGCCGCCGCGCCCACCAGGAACTCGACGACGACGGCGAGCAGGCCGAGGGTCATCGCGGTGACCAGCTTGGTGGCCACGTACGCGGTCGGGCGCAACGGGGTGAGCCGCAGCTGCCGACTCCAGCCCAGTGCCCGCTCGGTGGCTACCGCGCCGCCCGCGCTGGTGGTCGCCACCATGGCCGCGTACACCGCCAGGCTGATCATGACGTACGCGGTGACCGGGCGACCGTTGTCCAGCGACTGCCCGCCCTGCGGCAGGCCGAAGATGAGGAAGAAGACGCCCGGCATGATCAGCGTGAAGGCGAGGGTGCGGCGGTTACGCAGCACCCGGCGCAGCTCGATGAGCAGGACTCCCGGAGCGAACCCGCCCAGGGCGGGCAGCCGACGGTCCGACTCGGCGGCACGGGCGGGGGTGGGGGTGGGGGCGATGGTCGTCATCTCAGGCTCCGGTGTGCGCGGTGGTCAGGGCGAGGAAGGCGTCCTCGAGGTTGCGGGAGGTGATCTCCACGTCCCGGGCGTCGGTGCGGGTGAGCAGGTGCCGGGCGATCGCGTCCGAGTCACCGGTGCGCACCAGCACGCTGTCGCCGCGTACCTCCACGGCGTCGACGCCGGGCAGCGCGGCCAGCGCGGCCTGGTCGGCGCCGGGGAGGGTGGCCCGGACCGTGCGGCCGGCGGCCAGGTTCTTGATCTCCGCGGTGGTGCCGTCGGCGACGATGCGCCCCTGCCGGACCAGCACGATCCGGTCGGCGTACGCGTCGGCCTCGTCCAGGTAGTGGGTGGCGAAGATGACGGTCCGGCCGGCCCGCGCGTCACGGCGCAGGGCCTGCCAGAAGTCCCGTCGGCCCTCGACGTCCATGCCGGTGGTCGGCTCGTCGAGCACCATCAGATCCGGGTCGGGCAACAGCGCCAGCGCGAAGCGCAGCCGCTGCTGCTGCCCGCCGGAGCACCGCCCGACGACCCGCCCGGCGATGTCGGCGATACCGGCCCGCTCCAGCACCTCGGCCGTCGGGCGGGTGTGCCGGTAGAAGTGCGCGCTCATCTCGACCGTCTCGCCGACGGTGAGGTCCTTGAGCAGCCCGCCGGTCTGGAGCACGGCGGCGACCCGACCCCGGGCCACCGCGTTGTCCGGGGTGCCGCCGAGGATGCGGACGGTGCCCTCGTCCGGGCGGGCCAAACCGAGCAGCATGTCGATGGTGGTGGTCTTGCCCGCCCCGTTGGGGCCGAGGAACGCCACCACCTCGCCGGGCTGCACCCGCAGGCTCAGCCCGTCGACCGCGGTGACCGCGCCGAAGGTCTTGGTGAGGCCGCTCAACTCGACGGCCGGATGCGTACTGGTCATGTCAACCATGCTCCGGCGGCGCGTACCCCGGTGCCCGGAGCGGTCGTCACGTCCCGGCCGTGACATTTGTCAGGGCCTGGGCGGCACGCGGAGTGACCGCCGCGCGAGCGAGCACCACGGCGAGCGTGATGCCCCTGAGTCATCAATATGCCCCTGTGTCATCACGCTCTCTGCCATGTCCGCCCCGCGCAAGGCACGACGAGGCGAGCACCGGCGGAGGAATTCCCCGCGCGGCAGCGGGTAACCGCCGGGCCGGACGCCGCGACACCGGGAGGATGCGATGGGTGCCACGCCGCAGGGCCAGGTCGACACGATCGTGCTGATCCACGGGCTCTGGATGACCCCGCGCAGCTGGCAGGGGTGGGCCGAGCGGTACACCGCGCGCGGCATGCACGTCATCGCCCCGGCCTGGCCCGGGATGGACCGGTCCGTGGAGGAGTTGCGGGACGACCCCGCCCCCATCGCCGAGCAGAGCATGGCCACGATCGTCGCGCACTACGACAGGATCATCCGGGCGCTGCCCCGACCACCGATCATCATGGGCCACTCGTTTGGTGGCCTGTTCGCCCAGGTCCTCGCCGACCGGGGTCTCGGCGCGGCGGTGGTGGGGGTGCATCCCGCGGCGGTGAAGGGGGTGCTCAAGGTGCCGCTGAGTCAGCTGCGCTCCGGCTTCCCGATCCTGCGCAGCCCCGCCAACCGGAGCAGGGCCGTCCCGTTCACCCCGGACGACTTCGCCTACACGTTCGGCAACACGATGAGCCGTGCCGACTCCGACCGGGCCTATCAGCGCTACGCCGTCCCCGGTGCCGGCCGGGTGTTCTTCGAGGGCGCGTTCGCCAACGTCGACCCGCGCTCACCCGCCCGGGTCGACACCGCACGCGACGACCGCGCGCCTCTGCTGCTGCTGGCCGGCGGGGCGGACCACGTGGTGCCGGCGTCGGTGGTGCGCGCCAACGCGGGGCTCTACCAGAAGTCCCGGGCGCTCACCGCGTACCAGGAGTTTCCCGGCCGGTCACACTTCACCGTCGGGCAGGACGGCTGGGCGGAGGTCGCCGACTACGCGCTGGACTGGGCGCTGCGCGCGGCGGCCCTGCCCCGGGAGGCAACAGTCGCCAGCGAAGCACCCCGCCGCTGACCGGCAGGGTTTCCGGCATGTCGACGGGCTGGCGGGGTATCTCGGTGGGATGAGGGCCAGTTTCCGACTCGGTCGGATCGCGGGGGTGCCGGTCGGCGTCAACTGGAGCGTTCTGGTCATCTTCGCGTTGATCGCGTGGGGGCTGGCCGCCAACCAGTTCCCCCGTTCGTACCCGGATCGCTCGTCCGTGGCGTACACCCTCGCCGGGCTGGTGGCGGCGGTGGTCTTCTTCGTCGGCCTACTCGCCCACGAGGTGTCGCACGCGGTGGTGGCCAAGCGCAACGGGCTGGAGGTCGACGGCATCACGCTGTGGCTCTTCGGCGGGGTGGCCGAGTTGCGGGGCGAGCCGCGCGACCCGGGCGCGGAGCTGCGGATCGCCGGTGTCGGCCCGCTGGTGAGCCTGCTGCTCGGGGCGTTCTTCGGCGCGATCGCCGCGCTGCTCGCGCTGGCCGGGCAGGATGGGCTGCTCTTCGGGGCGGTGGCCTGGCTGGCCGGCATCAACGTGCTGCTGGCCATCTTCAACGTGCTGCCGGCCGCACCGCTGGACGGCGGCAGGTTGCTGCGCGCCGCGGTGTGGAAGGCCACCGGTGACCGGACCAGAGCCTCGGTGGTCGCCGCGCGCGCGGGCTGGGTGCTGGGCGTCCTGTTGATCGGTCTGGGGTTGTGGCAGTTCCTGTCCGGGGTGGGTTTCGGTGGGCTCTGGCTGGCCCTGATCGGCTGGTTCCTGATCGGTGCCGCCGGGATGGAGGAGCGGCAGGCCCGCACCGGCAGCGCGCTGCGCGGTGTTCGGGTGGGTGACGTCATGACACCGCAGCCGCAGACCGCCTCGGCGGAGATGACTGTCGCCGACTTCGTCGACCACTACCTGTTCGCGTACCGGCACTCGGCGCTGCCACTCACCGAGGAGGGCCGGCCGACCGGCCTGGTCACCGTCGACCGGGTGCGCGGGGTGCCGGCCGAGCGGCGGGCGTCGACCACGCTGGCCGAGGTGGCCTGCCGGGCCGACCAGCTGGTCCTAGCCCAGCCCGGCGAAGAACTCAACGACCTGCTCCCCCGGCTCAGCGAGTGCGCCGACGGCCGAGCCCTGGTGGTAACGGACGGTCAATTGGTCGGAATAGTCTCACCCAGCGACATCAGCCGAGCCGTCCAACGCAGCACCCTACGCACCCCAACCCCCACCCACTCGCGTTGATCATGGGGTTATCGTCACGACACGCCGGAAACGGCGGCAATAACTCCATGATCAACAGCGCCGGGGGGTCAGCGGGGGAAGTAGTTGTCCAGGAGGTTGGTGCGGAACTTTCCGGTTGGGTCTTGGCGGGGCAGTAGGGCGACGAAGTCGGCGTGGCGGGGGTAGCGGGCGGCCAGCTCCGTCGGGTCGGTGACGAAGACCTTGCCCCAGTGGGGGCGGGGCGCGAAGGGCGCCAGGCGTTCCTCCACCGCGGCCACCACCGGCAGTACGGCGGCGGTGTCGTCGATCCAGGTGAAGTGCACGACGAAGCTGTCCCGTTGGTGGTTCGGGCTGAGCCACAGCTCGTCCGCCGCCACCGTCCGCAGCTCGCACACCAGCAGCACCGGCGCGATCAGGTGCGCCACCTCGTCCAGTGCGGCGAGCACGTCGGCTGCCGCCGTACGCGGCACGTGGTATTCGGACTGCAACTCGTCGCCGCTGCTCGGGGTGAAGCCGAGCTTGAAGTGTGGCAGCCGCTCGTGCCACGGGCCCGGTTCGCCGAGCTGCGGGGTGCAGTTCTCCGGTGACATGCCGAGCACCGGGTGCCGTGGCTCGGTGGCGGCGGTGGTGCCGAGCCAGTCCGCCGGGGCCGGCGGCTGGTCGGCCAGCTGCTTGCGCCACACCTCACGTAGTCGGGGTGCCCGCCAGTCGGTGAAGACACTCACGCTGTACGCCGAGTCGAGCGCCTCGTCCAACGCCTCCCGATCGAGGTCGAGCGACACGTACTGGCGCAGCTCGTAGGCCGGCACCAGGTCCAGGGTGACCCGGGTGACCAGGCCGAGCGCGCCGAGACCGACCACCATGCCGGCGAACGTGTCCGGGTCGGTCTCGCGGTCGACCCGCAGCAGGTCGCCGTCGGCGGTGACCAACTCCAGGGCGGCGACCGCGGTGGCCAGGTTGCCGTGGGTCGGACCGGAGCCGTGGGTGGCGGTGGCCACCGCGCCGGCCACCGAGATGTGCGGCAGCGAGGCGAGGTTGGCCAGCGCGTACCCCTGGGTGTGCAGGTGTCGGGCGACGTCGCCGTAGCGCATCGCGCCGCTCACGGTGGCCTGCCCGCGCTCGCGGTCCACCTCGACGACCGGGGGCAGCCCGGCGAGGGTGACCAGGTCGCCGTCGGTGTCGCCGAAGCGGTTGAAGGAGTGCCCGCTGCCCACCGCCCGGATCCGGGTGCTGCCGGCAACCAGGCGGCGCAGGTCGTCGGTGGACGTCGGCCGGTGGAACGCCCGAGCGGCGTACCGCACGTTGCCGGCCCAGTTGCGGCGCGGAACGTCGGCCGCGGTGGCCGGTGTGGCGTGCGGTCCGTGCGCGATCATGTTGCGGTCTCCCGATCGGTGGACTTGTGGTCGGCCAACGCGGCGACGAGGGCGTCCAGAACCGTATCCGTCTGGAACGTGTGGTAGCCACGTTGGGCGATCGGCAGCCCGGCCGCGCTGGCGCGTTCGATCTCACCCCGGGCCGCCTGCCGGCTCGGCGCGTCCCCGGCCAGCAGGGCGTCCTGACCACGGCGGATCAACCGGTCGACCCGGTCCATCTGGTAGCCCCGCAGGCCCACCGGCAGGTCCGGGTCGGCGAAGGCCGCTCGGCGCAGCGCCAGCAGGTCGACGAAACGGTCACCGGCATACCGCGTGAGCGCGGCGGCCACCTGGTCGGGCTGCTCACGGACCTGGTCGAGGACGAGCACCTCGATGGCGGGGCGACCGTCGAGTGGGTGGCGGGCGGTCACCGGCTCCAGCGGCACACCCGACACGGGCACCAGCAGCAGGCGCGGCGGCCTCCGGTAGCCGTCGCGGCGGGGCGGCTCGTCCAGGACCAACGCGTCGACCTCGGCCCACCGGATGTCCCGGCGCAGGCCGGGCCGCCGGATGGTGAGCCCCTCGGCGCCGATCCCGAACCGGAACGGCCGCAGCGCGCTGACCAGCGCCACGACGCCGAGCGCGACGGCACCCCCCGCGATGATCGTCCGTAGCGGGGCGCCGTCGCTGGGATAGACCAAGAGGAGCACCCCACCGAGTACGCACACCAGAGCGAGCGCACGGGCCCCCCGATTCCGGCGTAGTTCCACGCTCGGACCCCCGTTCATGACCGTGGCGTCGGTTCCCGCATCCTCCGCCAAACCGCCCACCGAGGACACCGGTCGATCGGGCACGGTTGTTCTCGTCATCGCCGGGGAACCCTACGCCCATGAGCAGCTACCGCGATCCGGCCCCACGGGGCGACGTGTTCCCCTCCGAGGAGGAACTGGACCCGACCGGCAGCGGCGTCGAGCCGGCCAGCGCGCCGCCAACCGGCGGGTTGCCCAGCCATCCGTCGCCCACGCCCGGTCCCCGACCCACCCCGGCACCCGCGCCGGCCCCGACTCCGGTGCCGGCACCCGGCCCCGCGCCGCGCGCGCCGGGTGCCGGACCACAGTCGATCGTGACCCGGCACCTGGACGGCTCGGTGGAGGTGGTCACCGACCTCGACGGCGACGGCGTCGCCGACGTCGTGCAGATCGACGTGGACGGCGACGGGATCGCCGACATCACCTACGTGGACAGTGACCGGGACGGGCGGCTGGACACCGTGCTGGGCGAGGCGAACCTGCCCGGGTCGGGCGTGGGCGCCCACCGCCGCGCCTGACGACCGGCAGCGCCCCCGTTGGCTCAGAGCTTCGCCATGACCTCGTGGGCGACCAGTTCGAGGTGCTCCAGGTCGCCGAGGTCCAGCACCTGGAGGTAGAGCCGCTGGCTGCCGATCTCCGCGTACCGGCCGATGGTGTCCAGGACCTCGCCGGGCGTCCCGGCCAGGCCGTTGACCCGCAACTCGTCCGGTTGGCGGCCGATCGCGGCGGCCCGACGGGCCACCTCGGCGTCGTCGCGTCCGCAGCAGAGCACCAGGGCGTTGGACCACACCATCTCGGCCGGGTCCCGGCCGATCTCCCCACACGCGGCGCGGACCCGGTCGAACTGGGCCGCCGTGTCCGGCACCGAGGCGAACGGCAGGTTGAACTCGTCGGCGTAGCGGGCGGCAAGCCTGGGGGTGCGCTTCGGGCCCGTCCCGCCGAGCAGGATCGGCGGGCGCGGCTGCTGCACGGGCTTCGGCAGTGCGGGCGAGTCCCGGACCGGGTAGTACCGGCCGTCGTACTCGAAGCGCTGCCCCGCCGGCGTGGACCAGAGCCCGGTGATGACCGCGAGCTGCTCCTCCAGCCTGTCGAACCGCTCGGCCAGGGGCGGGAACGGGATGCCGTACGCGCTGTGCTCCTCGGCGTACCAGCCGGTGCCGATGCCCAACTCGACGCGACCGCCGCTCATCTGGTCGACCTGTGCCACGGTGATCGCCAGCGGGCCGGGCAGCCGGAAGGTGGCCGCGGTCATCAACGTGCCGAGCCGAATGCAGCTGGTGTCTCGGGCCAGGCCGGCCAGCGTGGTCCACGCGTCGGTGGGACCGGGCTCGCCGGTCACGTCACCCATCTTGAGGTAGTGGTCGGACCGGAAGAACGCACCGTAGCCGGCGTCCTCGGCGCAGCGGGCGACGGCGAGCAACTGGTCGTAGCTGGCGCCCTGCTGGGGTTCGGTGAAGATCCGCAATTCCATCATCCGAGCATAGGGTCCCCCGGTCGACCCGGTCGGCAGTCGCACCGACCGGGTCGCCGAGCCGCGGACTCAGGCGTACGGCGGGGTGGCGTAGGCGGACCGCAGCGCGGCCAGCCCGGTCGCCTTCGGCGTCAGCGTGCCCCACCCGGAGTTGAAGTAGTTGGTGCGGGCGATCGGCGGTCCACCCTCGGCGTTGAGCTGGGCGATGGCCGCCGGCACGGTGGCGATCCAGGCGGCCTGGTTGGGGATCTCGGCCACCCGCACCCCCCACTCGGCGATGAGCACCCGGCGGGACAGCGCCACCGGACCGAGGTCGGCCACCGCCCAGTCCTTGGTGCGGCGGAACCGGGCCAGCGCGGTGTGGCTGGCGTTGGTGCCGTAGACGTTCCACTGGAGGAAGTCCAGCCGGGTCATCAGCGACTCCGGGTGGACGCGCTGGAAGCAGGCCCGGTCGAAGCCGCCGATGCCGAGCGAGAACGTCGTGCCGCCGGGCAGCGTCCGCGCCTTGAACCAGGTGAGGATGTAGTTGATCGCCTGCACCGCGCGGGCGTCGGACTGCGCCCAGGTGTACACCGCACCGGCGTCGGTGGTGCCGAACTCGTGGTCGGTGTCCAGTTCGGACGCCAGTTGGATGTTCACGCCGAAGCCGAGCGTCCGATACTGCGCCAGCGCGCGGGCGAACAACCCGTCACACTGACCGCTGACCACCTGTCCGTACCCGTACGCCTTCGGCCAGGTCGTGCCGGGGCGCTGTTGGATGGTCATCGACGGCGCCGGCACGGTGTAGGTGGTGCCGTCCACGGTGAAGGTCTGCGGTCCGGTGTCCGCGGCGCCGTAGTGCTTGAGTTCCAGCACCATGTTGATCTGTATCCCCGCCCTGCCCATGGTGATCAGCCAGGGCCGGTTGTAGCCGGGGAAGGTGTAGCCGTCGGCGAAGCTGCGGTACTGGGTCAGGGAGCGGAAGTTGCCGCCGGCCATGTCGGCGGTCGGGTCGGCACCACCGGAGAGGTAGTAGCCGCCGAGCACCGGCTGGCTACCCACGATGTAGTCGGCGGTGGCTGTCGCGGTGTTACCGGCCGTGTCGCGCACCTGGACGGTCACGCGGGGCATCACGCCACCGCCCGGTACACGGCGACGGCACCGTTGTCGGAGACCCGGGTCCAGATACGCCCGGAGTTGTCGGTCACGGTCAGGGTGAGCGGGTCGATGACCGCGGTGACCTTGACGGGTGCGCTGCTGTTGCCCTGCGCGTCGGTGATCACGATGGTGACGGTCAACGGCTTGGTGTCGGCGTCGGCGTAGGTGACTGTCAAGAGCATCTGGTCGCCCGGCGAGTAGACCGGCGCGGTCAGGGTTGCGGTTGCGGTGGGAGCGGCCATGGAAATGCCTCTCTGAATTAGGTCGCCGGGTCCGGGCGCACGATGAGCGACTCCGGACCGACGTGACGCACAGAAGTGCGAGAGGGAAGACGGGACACCGGCCCAGACGACGCGGCCATGCGGCGGCGTCGGCGGTGATGACGTCCTTGTCCCGGTGAGGAGGAAACCGCTGCGGGCGCCCCCAGCGGAGTCGGCACCTGCCCCCACAGTGCTCCGCCGGAGGCCCTGCCGTCTTGTCCGGTGCACGACAGAGACCCCCGCTGACCTGCGGAAACATGAGTCGCCGTTGCTATTGCGCCGCGACACCCCGCACGGCCCAGGCGCGCGCGCCGAGGTGGATCGAGCCGTCCGGCTCGACCGGTAGACGGGCCGCCAGCGCCTCCCGCAGCGCGTCCCGGGCCGGCTCGGCCAACGTCGTGAGGTACCCCGGCGCCGTGCCCTGCCCACCGAGGAACGGCGTCCAGTAGTCGGCGAAGTCGGTGAAGACCGTCGGCACGTCGATCGGTCGGACCGACACCTCGCCCAGGCCGGCGTCCTCCCAGAGCGCCCGCAACGCCTCGGGCCGCCACACGGTGCCACGGCTCTGCTCGTCGAGCGTCGCCGCGGCCGGGTCGAGCTGCGCGGCGGCGTCCCAGAAGTGCCGCATCATCGCCATGCCATCGGCGTAGTCCCAGATGTAGGCGGCCACCGTCCCCGCCGGCCGGACCACCCGGGTGAACTCCGCCACCGCCCGCGCCGGCTCCGGCACGAAGTTGAGCGTCAACCCGCTCACCACCACGTCCGCGGTGCGGTCACCCACCGGCAGCGCGCGGGCGTCGCCCGCTTGGAAGGTCGCCCGCGCGTCGGCGACCCGGGTACGCGCGGTCGCGACGAAACCCACCGACCGGTCGACGCCGGTGACCCGAGCGGGCGCGGCGTCGGCGAGGATCGTCGAGGTCAGCACGCCGGTGCCGCAGCCGACATCCAGCCACTGCCGACCGGGCGCCACGCCCAGCTCGCGCAGGAACTCCGCCGCGACCAGGCGGCTCCACCGGCCGACGTACGCCTCGTACGCGTCACTGTCCGCCCACACCGGGTGCGTCATGCCGGCACGATACGACGGGCGCTGTCACTCGGCGGTGAATTTCAGTCGAGATGATCGGCGGGAGTCGTCTGCAGCAGCCACGCCAACGGCATCCGGGCCCGCTCCTCGTAGCTGCCGTCCCCGCCCAGCCGATGCAGGGTGACCGTCTGCGCGCCGTCCCGGTCCACCACCCAGTACCGCGGGATCCCCGCCGACGCGTACTCGCGGACCTTCGTCACCGAGTCGATCGCTTCCGAGCCCGGTGAGACGATCTCCACGACGAGCACGACGTCGTCGACCGCCGCCCAGACGCTGCGGGTCGGCGGCTCGCGCCACACACTGAGGTCGGGGATGCGACCGCCGTTGCCATCCGGGCCGGAGATGCGCAGACCGGCCGCCTGGAGCACCTGCTCGGCGGGCCAACCCGCCATGATCAGCCAGGCGAAGAGGCGACTGGCGATCATGGCGTGGTCCGAGTCGGGGGGCGGCATGACCGACAGGACCCCCTCGGGGCTGGTCTCGTAACGGTGGCCGTTCGGGTCGGCGGCGTTCATCGCCGCCACGTCGTCGAGCGTCACGATGGCGGGCATGTGCATGCCGACGGCCTCAGCGCTCATGAGCCTCATCCTAATTGACGAGCGGCACCTCGCCCCGCTCCGCTCAGCGACGTCGGCGTGCCGGGTCGAGCAGGACGGGCGGGGTGTCGGACTTCTCGTGGGCGGCGAGGTCGACACCGGGCAGCGCTAGCGTGGTGATCATGGTGGAGTGGGAACTGCGGCCGGCCTCGATGGCGGACGTCGACGCCGTGGCCGAGCTGCGCGCCGTGGTGCTGCGGGCCGATCTGGAGCGACTCGGGCGCTACGACGATCAGCGCGTGCGGCAACGCCTGCGCGACGGCTTCGTGCCGGCGTACACCTGGGTTGTCGAGGTGGGCGGCGCGTTCGCCGGCTGCGTGGCGCTGCGCCCGGCGGACGACGCCCGCTGGTTGGAGCACTTCTACCTGGCACCGCACCTACAGGGCAGCGGCATCGGCACGGCGGTGCTGCGCGAGCTGCTGGACCGGTGCGACCGCGACGGCACCCCGGTCCGGCTGAACGTGTTGCGGGGCAGTCCGGCCCGGCGGCTGTACGAGCGACACGGGTTCACGCTCGAGGCCGAGGATCCGGTGGACGTGTTCCTGGTACGCGCACCAACACCGCTGTCAACGTAACATTGACAGTGTGACGTCGGAGCTGGCGCAGTTGGCGGACGTCCAGGTTGCCCGTGTTCGCCTGGACGAGCAGGAGCTGGACCTGATCGACCGGGCGCGGCACGGCGGCGCGACGTGGGCGCAGGTGGCACAGTCGCTGGGCCTCGGCAGTCGGCAGGCCGCCGAGCAACGCCGGCAGCGCCTGGTGGCGGCGCGGCGGTCGCGGCAGCGGCAGCTCGACGTCCGCTACTCGACGCAGATCACGGGGGTGCGGGCCGCCGTGGCCGACCTCGGACGATGGATTGCCGCCGACCGGCGGTGGGACGCGCGGTTCCGTCGGGCGGCGCTGGTGCGCGGCACGGTGGACGCCGCCCTGGACGCCGCCCCGGGCTCGCTGTACGCGTTGGCCCTGCATCTCGTCGCCGACCTCGGCGAGGCGGGCGATCGACTGCCGACGCCAGCCCGAGCCGCCGCGTCGACCATCGAGGACGCGTTGTCAATGCCACGTTGACGTAGGCCGTCAGCATTGCGCCGGTAAGCCTCAACAAACAGGATGTGAGTCACCTCGACTCAACCTGGAGGGCCCATGCGGCGCAATGCCGGTCTGTTCGTGGCGATCTCCCTGCTGTCCGGCTTCGGCAGCAGCGCCATGTCCCTGGTGGCCGGCATCTGGATCCTGGACCTCACCGGCTCCACCGGCCTCGCGGCCCTCGCCGGGCTGTGCGTGTACGCCCCGGTGCTCGCCGGCCCGTGGCTGGGCGGCCTGCTCGACTCCGCCCCCCGACGGCCACTTGTCATCGCGGTCAACCTCCTGCTGGCCGCCGCCCTGCTGACACTGTTCGCGGTGCGGGGGCCGGGGCAGACGTGGCTCATCTTCGCCGTCTCCTCCGTCTACGGTCTGAGCTACGTGCTCATCGACGCGGGTGAGACGGCGCTGTTGCCGTCCGCGCTGTCACCCACCGAACTCGGCGACGTCAACGGGTGGCGCTCCAGCGCACAGGAGGGCACGAAACTCGTCGCCCCGCTGGCCGGTGCCGCCCTCTACGCGTGGCGCGGCGGACACGCGGCCGTCGTCCTCAGCGCGGCCACGCCGGTCCTGGTCGCCATCCTGTACGCGGCGGTGCGCCTGCACCGCACGCCACCCGACCAGCCACCGCAGCGGCACCGCGGTCCGCGTACCGGATTGTCGGTCCTGTTCGAACAGCGGGCCACAGGCGTGCCGGTCGCGCTCGCCGCCGTGGCCATCGCGATGTCCGGCTTCACCACCGCGGCGGTCTACCAGATCGTGGTCACCGAACTCCGCCTACCGACGACGTTCCTGGGTGTGCTGACCAGCGCGCAGGGCGCCGGTTCCATTCTCGGCGGCCTGCTCGTCGGCAGGCTGCTGGCCGGTCGGGGCCCCACCGCTGTCGGTGTCGGCGGAACCGTGCTGTTCGCCGTCGGTTGCCTGGCCCGTTGCCTGCCGTGGTGGCCGGTCACGGTCGCCGGCGCGGTGCTCGCCGGCGTCGGCCTGCCCTGGTCCCTGGTCGCGGCGGTGACCGCCGTGCAGACGCACACGCCGTCGGCACAGTTGGGCCGGGTCTCCGCGACGGCGAACACCGCGATGTTCGGCCCGCTCGTGCTGGCCATCCCGCTCGGCTCGGCGGCCGTGCACCTCGGCGGACGCCCACCACTCGTCGCCGCCGTCGTGCTCTGCCTGACGGCGGTGGCCGCCACGCTCCGGCTTCCCACGGGCACGGTCGACCGGCTCGCGGGCGTGGTTAACTATCGAGCCATGCCGCTCAGTCCGGACGAGGTCGAGCTCTTCGAACGCGCCAGGGCCCGCCTGGGAGCGATCGCCTATCGCCTGCTGGGCTCGACGAGTGACGCGGAAGACGCGGTCCAGGACACGTTCCTGCGCTGGCAGGCCGCCGATCGGCAGCGGGTCGAGACGCCCGAGGCCTGGCTGACGAAGGCGCTCACCAACGTGTGCCTCAACCAGCTCACCTCGGCGCGGGCCCGGCGCGAGACCTACGTGGGCACCTGGCTGCCCGAACCGGTCCTGGCCGGGGATCGGATGCTCGGTCCACTCGACACCGCCGAGCAGCGCGAGTCGGTCTCGATGGCGGTCCTCACCCTCCTGGAGCGGTTGTCGGCCAAGGAGCGCGCGGTGTACGTGCTCCGTGAGGCCTTCGGCTACACCCACGCGGAGATCGCCGACATGCTCGGCGTCAGCGAGTCGAACTGCCAGCAGATCTACCGGCGGGCCAAGCAGCACGTCACCGGCGACCGGGCCCGCACCGAGGTCGACGCTGCCACCGCGCGCCGGATCGTGGAGGAGTTCCTGGCGGCGGCCGCCAACGGCGAGACCGAGCGGCTGGTCACGCTCCTCACCGACGACGCGACGAGCATCGGCGACGGCGGCGGCAAGATCCCGGCCCGGACCAGTCCGGCCGTCGGCGCGCTGGCGGTGGCCAGGTTCCTGCGCGGCCTGTTCGCGCCCAGCACCGCCAAGCGCGACCTCGTGGGCGGCAGCCCCGCCCTCTACGTCGACGTCGCCAACGGCGCCCCGGCACTGGTGGTGGTGCTCGACGAACAGGTCGTCGGTGTGCTGGCGCTGAAGGTGACGTCCGACGGCGTCGCGGCCCTGCACGCCCAGGTCAACCCGGACAAGCTGGTTCGCGCCACCCGCCAGTGGTCCGCGTCCCCGCACGGGGAGCCCCTGCTGCACGTCTGGTGACCCAGCTCTCAGCCGACTCCTGTCAGGAATCGGGTCGCTGTCCGGTTCAGGAAGCGACCCTCACCGAGACAGGAGTGACACCATGAAGCACCGGATCGTCGTCCTCGGGGCCGGATACGCCGGAGCCATCGCCGCCGGGCGTCTCGCCCGGCGACTGCACCCCGACGACACGCGGATCACCGTCGTCAACGCCGACGCCGACTTCGTCGAGCGGGTCCGTATGCACCAACTCGCCACCGGGCAGCACCTCAAGCACCGGCCGCTGACCGACGTCTACGCGGGCACCGCGGTCGAGACCCGCGTGGCCCGGGTCACCGCCGTCGACACCGACCGCAGGACCGTCGCCCTCGTCGCCGAGCACGGCGCCGACGAGATCGCGTACGACACGCTCGTCTACGCCCTCGGCAGCACCAGCGCGGACCACGGCGTCCCCGGCGTCGCCGAGCACGCGTACGACATCGCCGGCCGGACGTCGGCGACGCGGTTGCGTGACCGCCTGGCCCAACTCCCGGCCGGCGCGCCGGTGCTCGTCGTCGGCGGTGGCCTCACCGGCCTGGAGGCGGTCACCGAGATCGCGGAGGCCCGCCCGGACCTCGACGTCGCGCTCGCCGCCCGCGGTGCGCTCGGCGACTGGCTCACCGACAAGGCGCGGCAGCACCTGCGCGGGGTCTGCGACCGGCTCGGGATCACCGTGCACGAGCACACCGACATCGCCCGGGTCGACGCCACCGGCGCGGTCACCGGCGGCGGCCGGGTGCTCCCCGCCGAGGTGACCGTGTGGACGGCCGGCTTCGCCGTCCACCCCATCGCCGCGGCCACGACCCTGACGGTCGCGGACACCGGGCAGATCGTCGTCGACGCCACGATGCGGTCGGTCTCCCACCCCGACGTGTACGCCGTCGGCGACGCGGCGATCGCCGAAGGACCGGGCGGGAAACCACTGCGGATGTCCTGCGCCTCGGGCACCCCGATGGCCTGGCAGGCCGCCGACGCCATCGCCGTGCGCCTGACCGGTCGGACGAAGATCCCGAAGGCCCCGCTGCGCTACTTCAACCAGTGCATCAGCCTCGGCCGCCGCGACGGCATCATCCAGTACGTGACAGCCGACGACCGGGCCAGGCCCGCCCTGCTGAGGGGCACGCTGGCGGCCCGCTACAAGGAGATCGTCTGCGCGGGCGCGGCGTGGAGCGTCTCCCGCCCGATCCTGTACCCGGTGCGCCGCCACCGCATCGTCGCGACCCGGACGGAGACCCTCGCGACGACGTCGTGACCGGTTGACTATCCGGAGAACGTGCGCCGGGCCCAGGTGCGGAAATCGGTGGTGGGCAGGCCGAGCGCCCGGGCGGTCTCCGGGCGGGCGGGGCTGCCGTTCTCGTTGATCCGCTCGACCGCGTTGACCATGGCCGGGAGCAGGCCGCGCTCCACCGCCTGTTGCGGGGTGAGCACGGGCGCGGCGATCGTCCGGCCGGTGACCTCGCTGAGGATCGCCGCGACCTCGGTCATGGTGAGCAGGTCGCCGGCGAGTTCGACGTCCAGGCCGTCGAACTTCTCCGGGTTCGTGAACGCGGTCGCCGCGGCTGCGCCGATGTCGTCGACGGCGATCCACGGAAGCCGCGCGTCCGCGACGAACCCGGTGATGATCGTGCCGCCCGACCAGTCGCCGAAGAGGTAGGACCAGCCGACGAGGTTCTCCATGAAGGTCGACGGCAGGAGCACGGTCCAGTGCGCGAAGCCGCCGGTACGCACCATCTCGTCGATGGCCGCCTTGCTCTCCCAGTAGTGCCGCTCCCAGCGCCCTTCGGCCCAGCCGGGCTGGTTGCGGTGGAAGTCGCCGGCACCGGAGACGCTGCTGTGCACGACGTGCGACACACCGGCCCGGCGGGCGGCCTCGACGACGTTGCGGCCGCGGGTCAGCTCGGCGTCGCCCTGCATGTTCGCGACGTCGGGGTACGGGATCGAGAAGACGCCGTCCATCCCCTCGGCCGCGGCGAGCAGCGACGCCGCGTCGTCCAGGTCGCCCTCGACCAGTTCGGCACCCCGCTTGAGCAGGGCCTGGGCACTGTCGGCACCGGGGTCGCGGACCAGCGCGCGGACCGCGACGCCACGATCCAGCAGCGCTCGGGCCGTCGCCCCGCCCTGTTTGCCGGTCGCGCCGATGACAAGGACAGTCATGATTGCCTCCCACGAAGTGGGGCCTCCCCCCACTTCTCGTCGGTTACGATATGGGGGACCACCCCACTTTGGCAATGGCGGGCCATGCGAGCTGACGCACAACGCAACTACGACCTCATCGTCACGGCGGCCACCGAGGCGATCGCCCGCGACGGCGCCTACGCGTCGCTGGAGGACATCGCCCGCACCGCCGGGGTGGGTTCGGCGACCCTGCACCGACACTTCCCGTCCCGCTGGTCCCTGCTCCAGGCCGTGTTCCACACCTGCGTCGGCAACCTGTCCGCCCGCGCCGACGACCTGCTGGCCGAACCGGACGCACTCGCCGCGTTCACCACCTGGTTGCGGGAGGTCACCGCGTACGCCACGACAACCCGCGGCCTGGCGGTGACGCTGCTGAACGCGCCACCCGAGGAGAACGGGACCTGTGGCGCGATGCTCACCGCGGCAGGCGAGAAGCTGCTGCGTCGGGCCGCGGACCAGGGTTCGGTACGCCCGGACGTCGCGATGGCGGACCTGGTGACCCTCGTCAACGCGATCTCGCTCGCCGCACAGCCGGCCGACGCGACCAAGGCGGAGCGGCTCCTGACCCTCGCCCTGGCGGGAATTCAGCCACCCGGGCGATCTGACGAGGACCGGCCTGCTTGACTCGTTCGTCATCCTGGGAAACGGAGCCCCCGACCGTGCCACCCGAGGAGGACTCGTGCGTAAGCCAGCCAAGACCGCGGCCGTCCTCTTCGGGCTCGGTGTCGGCGCCGCGGTCGGCCCATCCCTCGGGCCGGCCGCCGCGTGGTCCGGCGCCACGATCGCCGCGCTCGGCGTCGTGCTCTCCCTCGTCGGCACCACGGAGTCCCATCTCGTCGAGGACGGTCTGGTCGACCGCGACAAGGCAGCAGCGGGGACAGCCGACGGGACGGCCACCGGCACCGCGGCCGGCACGGACCAATGGTTGCTGGACCAACAACGGCGGCCCACCCTCAGCGGCCTGGGCACCCGGGTCGAACAGATCCTCAGACGCGCCGAGCAGCAGGCCGACGAGCACCGGGCGGAGGCGCGGCGCGAAGCCGAGGGCATCGTGTCCGGCGCCCGGCGGGAGGCGGAGGCGCTTCTCGACCGGGCCCACGAACAGGCGGCCGGGATTGCCGGCCCGCACTGGGAACCGCTAGCGACACCACCCGCGGCGGGCGAGGATCCGAGCCGTACCGCCTGACGGAAGCCGACTCGCGCCGCGCCTTCACCCCCTGACGCACCCGCAGACCCGCTCCGGGCCGAGGGCGCGCCGGCGGGTCACTGCAGCAGGCCCCGTTTGACCAGGTACGCGCGCAGCGTCTCGGCGTCCTCGGCGGACATCAGGCGGCGGGGGATGACTGTCGCCGGCATCCGGCCGACGAACACGATCCAGAAATCGGGGGTGTCCTTCACCTGGGCGACCCCGTCCCAGGCGATGCCGCTGGACTGCGTGCCACTGCGCATCATGATGTTGTCGTCGGTGATGTCGTAGGCGCCCTCGACCGCGTAGCCACTGGAGCGGCGCCGGGCGCGCCACCGCACCCAGGGCGAATACAGCATCGACAGCAGACCGGCCACGACCATCGCCATGCACAGCGGCGAGATCTGCTCGGCCCGGTCGGACCCGCGCGCGACGGCGAGACCGATCGCCCCCACCGCCACCAGCACCGCGCCGATGTAGCCGTACCTGCGTAGGCGCACACGGCTGAGCGCGGCGGCGACCCGGCCCGGGTAGGCGGGGTCGGCGGGGACGTCGAAATGGATGTGCACGCCGAAACGATAGTGCCCTGCCCATCCCTGGACAGCGCCTGACCCGCGCCCGCCGGCCGCCGCGACCGCGCTCGGCGTCCCGGTCGGTCGGCGTTCGTCACTGGCTCTGCTCCAGCGACGCCGATGCTCCGGTGGCACGCAGGGTGTCGTAGGGGTGGCAGCCGTAGGCCTCGCGGTACGCCTGGGCGAAGCGCCCGGGGTGGGTCCAGCCCCAGCGTCGCGCCGTCTCCGCCACGGTCTGCCCAGGTTTGGCGTGTTGCAGGTCCCAGTGTGCCTGGCGTAATCGGACGGTTCGCAGGAACGCCATCGGGCTCTGGCCCTGGTAGCGCTGGAACGCGACCTGTAACGCGCGTTGGCTGACCTCGCAGGCTTCGGCTATCCGGCCCACGGTCAACGGTGCCGCGGCATGGGCCTCGATGAACTCGGCGGCCCGCCGCACGATGGCGCGGCCGACACCCGCCTGTCCGGGCAGGTAGTTGATGGTCATGGTGGTGTTCGGGAACACCGCGACGGCGGTGGTCGCCAACAGGTCCACCAGGCCGGCGCGGGCCAGCGGGCTGGCGGCCACCGCGTTGACGGCGAGCTGTCGACGGGCGAACGCCGTCACCGACTGCCAGAGCAGGGCCATCGCCGGTGACAGGGGCGCCATCGTGGTGAACTGGAAGTTCGCGATGGGCAGGCCGGTGCGGACGGAGGCGGCCGCCGCGACCCGTTGCATCGGCAGCCGGACGAAGACGGCCGCCAGATCGTCGACGAGGTGGACCGCACCCGCCTCCGGGTATCGACCGGTCGTGCCGGGGCCGAGCCGCAACTCCTCGTCGGTGGTGCGGACGGCGTACCGGCCGCTGACCACCGTCACGGCGGTGAAGTCGCGATAGGGCAACGACTCGGCGCGGTTGCGCATGGTGTATCGACTCTCACCGACCTCCAGGTCTTCGACGCGCAGCGTCGCCTGCCGGTAGTGGAATCGAGCGCGTGGACCGGAGATCCGCACGCGGTGTTCCCCGTACTTGAGTGCGATCACGTGGTGCGCTTCTTCTGGGTCGTCGGTCTCGACGACCTCTCGGGTGACAGGCTCCTGCCCGTCACCATTTTCCGTCCACGGCATGGGCCGTCACCTCCGTCGGACCGTCAATCCGGCCCGATCTGGTTGAACGCCCCACGTGGTGGTTCGCAACGGCCTGTCGGAGACTTCCGGGGCCCTCGTGGCGGCATCCACCGCGCTTGCGGCACGCCGAGCCGCCGAGTCGATCCGGTTCCCGTATGTCCCTGGCCGATTCGCGAATGGCAGGTCGCGCGGCGGTTGGCTGCCGGGCAACAATCGGGTTCGATGCTGCGCATCCCCAAGCTGGACCGAGATGGTCTCGGGGGTGAGTGGCATGAATGTGTCGATGTGGTTACCTGTCCCCTTCGGGTGAAGTTGTCGGGTTGCCGACTTTTCAGCAGGCAGGGTCCGGCGCGCACACCAGCGCCGACCTCTGCCGGTCCGCGCCACTCGCCCCGGGCCGGCCCAGTCCGCCGGCCGATCGGCGTCCGCGACGAAGCGACCCCGGTCGGCCGGTCCCCCGTCCGTCCCGCCGGTCGTTCCCACCCGGGCTGGTCCGCTGTGGTCAGCGCAACCAGGCTGGCGGGACCGGGTGCCGCAGGATCTCGGCCAGCCCGTGCCGGTGCGGGTCCGGATCGCCGTCGAGCCAGGCGTGGGCGTGGAAACCGGCCGCCGGGGCGCTGACTCCGATCACCACCGTCCGCGGCACCCCCCGCTCGGCGAACCAGCGCTGTCGCACCAGCGCGGTCTCCAGGCAGTTGCCGCCGCTGCGGCGCAGCGCTCGCTGGACCAGCGTGTCGGTGCCACCGGACGGGGGCGCGGTGAGGCGTACCGCACCCAGACCGCCGCGGGCGAGTTGGCGACGTACTCGCCGGCAGGCCAGCATCGTCCAGGCCACCAGGGCCACGCCACCTGGCCCGTACCGACGGATCAGCCGGACCAGCGCATCGACGGTGCGGCCGGGGCTGGCGGTCACGGCAGCGGCCCGGCGGCGGTGAGCGCGGTGTCGAGGAGCCGGTGGGTGGCGCCGAGGGCCGCCCAGTCGCGGGGGCGGGTCAGGTCGTAGCCGGGCCGCGCGGCCAGCGCCAGGAGCGCCCCCGGGTCGGAGGGCAACTCGGGCAGCGAGCGCCGGGCGGCGAGGCGGGCCAGCACCTCGGCCGGGCCGACCGGGGTCACCGCGGGCCGGTCACCCCAGTGCAGAAAGATCCAACCACCGAGGGGTAGCCGGGGCGTCACAGCGGGCAGGGTGACCCGCAGCCGGGTGTCGCCGCGGACACCTCGGGTGGGCAACCCGAAGCCGGGGATGGGCTCGCGCAGGTCGACGCAGCGTGGGCCGGCGAGCACGTCGCCGCCGGCACAGACCACGATGTCGTCGGCCAGCACCGGCAACTCCCGGGCGGCGAGCGCCGCGAGCAGCGTGCTCTTGCCGGCGGTACGGCCACCGAGCACCACCCACGCCCGTCCGGTGTGCACGAACGCCCCGGCGTGGAAGGTCTCCCGCCCGGCCCAACGGTTGACCACCACGGCGACCGGGGCGAGATACGGGTGGGCGAGCAGGTCCGCGGCGAGCGGCGGCCCGTAGAAGGTGGCGTTGCCGCTGGCCCGGCCCAGTTCGAGGGTACGGCCGTCGGTGAGCACCCGGACCATCCGGTCGGCGTCCAACGGCGCGGGCGGCGGCGGGGCGGCGTGCCGCTGCCGGACCCGCACCGGCCGGCTTCCCACTGGTGCACGCGCGCCGGCGTCCAACTCGGTGACCTCGTCGAGGCCCTCGATGCGCAGCCCGTACACGGTTCTCATGGGTGTGTGTCTCCTGGTGTGACCCGGGCGCGCGGACGAACACCGGGTGGGGTTGCGGCGACTCCGAAGAGGACTCGCGGGCAGGGAGAATCCGCTCTCTCGGGACTACCATGTCGCGCACCCCAGAAGCTCTTTCGCCGGCCTCGGTCGGCGTTATCTGGCTCGGCTCGCGCGGATGGTGGACAGGCGTCCCCCTCCTCGTCGACGCGGGCCGTTCTCCACTCGACCCGCCGCGCCCGCGTCGGCAGGGGCTGCGTGTCGTTCATCTGGCGCAGGTACGAGACTCGCGAGGTCTCGGCGGCGCACGACGTGATCAGCCAGGCGTGCGCGGGGATCGAGCTTCGGTCGCACAACGTCGTCGGGCAGTTCACGTACCAGCAGGAGTCGGTGCAGGCGGGGCCACTCCTGGTGAGTCGGGTGCGGTGCGGCGCGGACATCGAGGGCCGCTTCTTCGAGCCACTGAGCGACCTGATGTTCCTCTCGGTGCTGCACGGGCAGGTCAACACACTGGATGGCCGGGACAAGGTGCGGACCGGCCCCCTTGCGGTGCTCCTGAACCCGACCGGCCGCCCGTTCACCAATATCTGCCGGGAGTTCGACCTCTACTGCGTCAACCTGGACCCACGTGTCGTGACCGAGGCCGCCGCCGAGCCGACGGGCATCGATCCGGCCGACTTTCGATTCGAGTCGATCACGCCGATCTCCGCCGAGCTGGGTCAGTACTGGCACAGCGCCACGGTCTATCTCTACCACCTCCTCACCGGGCCCCCGGAGCCGTTACAGAGCCCGTTGGTGATCGGCGCCGCCATCGACCTGGCCGCCTCGGCCGCACTCGCCACCTTTCCGAACTCCGCGATGATGATGTCCCACCGCCCCGAGGCCGTCCCGTTACCCGCCGGCCCGGTACGCCGCGCCGTGTCGTTCATCGAGACCCACGCCGACGAAGCGATCACCGCCACCCAGATCGCCGACGCCGCCCGGGTGACGTCACGCGCCCTACAGGCGGCGTTTCGTCGCCAGTTGGGCACCACGCCGATGGCGTACCTGCGGCGGACGCGGCTGGACCGGGCCCACCAGGACCTGCTCAGGGCCGATCCGACCCGGGGGGCCACCGTGGCCGCCATCGCACACCGCTGGGGTTACCCGCACACCGGCCGGTTCGCCGCCGACTATCGCGCGGCGTACGGCCAGTCGCCCAGCGACACCCTGCACACCTGATCCGGCCGGGACGACTGCCGGCCGGACCAGGTGGAGGCGGGATCGCCGTCCGGGCCCGGACGGCGATCGAGGGTGGCCGACCCGCTAGAACCCGCCCCACCGGTGGGCCTCGCACCTCCAGGTCTTGCCGTTGTTGTGGGAGACGCACACCACGACGATCTTCCCGAGGACGGGAAGCCCGAGGGTGAAGATGTGCAGCTTCATCTTCTTCACGTACGGGACGCCGGACTTCTCGGCGATGTCGGCCAACGCCCACCCCGGGTCCGGTGCGTCCACCGTCGCCACCCGGCGCAACGTGTCGACGTCCCTGCCGTCGAGGAGCATCTCGATCTCCTCCGCCGAGGGCTCGGCGTCGCCGACCACCGTGTCCACCCGGTACGGCCCGTCGGCGGCCACCCCGTTGACCTTCTCGAAGGCCGCCTTCGTCCCGCCCACCGTGGTGTTCCCGGCCAGGTCGAGGGTGAGGATCTCATCGGTGCTCCGACTCGACAGGAGGCACTCCCAGATGCTCTTGCCCGAGGCGACGCACATGGTCAGGCACCACTCCCGGCCGTCGGGCGTGGACGAGGCGAACAGCAGCGAGGTCGCCGTCGTGCCGTCACCCCTGCCGTCGTATGCGCCGTCGGCGAGGTCGGCCATTGTCGTGCCGAGGATGTCCCGGCCGCCCGGCATCGTGCCCACGACAGTGACACCGTCCACCCGCTCACCGGCCATGAGCGCCGTGAGCTGGTCGTCGGTGAGAGCGCGGCCTCCGGTGTCGACGGCCAGCACCCGGTCCAGGTCGCCGACGGGCCGGCCGGTCAGCTCCGCGAACCGTTGCCGTACCGTCCCCGGCGCACCGGGGTGGTCGGTGACTGTCGTGCGGGCCTCGTCCTCGGCTGCCTGCGACGGCGCGTACGAGGCGGTCAGCCCGACGATCAGGGCTGCGGTGATGATGGTGACGCGCCTGGTGATGTCCCGTAGAGCTGTCATCCTGTCCTCATCTCGGTGATCGTGTGGGCGGAGTCGGACGGGCTACCAGCGACACGTGACGATGTCGCCGACGGTGTTCGGGGACCCCGAGCCGCAGTGGTCGTCGATCCACTCGCCGATGTCGTCGATCGTGTCCACGATCCAGGCGATCACCGACTTGATCGCGCCCCAGATGCTGAAGTAGACGACTGTCGTCTCGGGTGTGCCGCCGGCCTCGTCGATGACGTCCTTCGTCGACATGGCGGCGGTCGGCTTCTCGATGATGTCCAGCACCCGTACGCCGGTGTCGTCCTTGCCGGCCAGCAGTGCCTCGATCTGCTCAGGGGTCCGCTCCTTGCCGTCGTCGACCGCCACGATCGCCCGGTCGACAAGCACCTCCCGGCTGCCGCTGACGGCCTGGGCGATGGTGGCGATCTCGCCCACCGTGAGGTCGTTGCCGAGCGCCGGCCCGGTGAACCGCCGGACCGAGACGGCGCCGGACGGGTCGATCTGGATCTCGCTGGCCGTGATCAGGTCGTCCGCGCCGAACGGGTCCCAGGCGAACGTCCACCGCCCGCCTTCGCAGCGGAACTGCCCGTGCACCCGGCCCTCGGGCTCGGTCTCGGTGCGGACGACCCCGCCGCGGTCGTCGAGGTGCTGGACCACACAGTCGGTGCCCTTCGTCGGCGGTTTGTCGGGCCGGGCCACGGCTGTGGTGGGCAGGGCCAGCACCGTCGCGCTGACCACCCCGAGCACCGTGAGTTGGTGTGCCAAATGCTTCATCGAACGCTCCACTCGTCGGGAAAGAAACTGGTGTCCGAAGAGTGGCGGTCCGCGCTGAAGCGGCCCGGAAACGGCGCTGAAAGCGGGGTACGTCAGGGCAGTCGACTGGCGTCGAGCTGTGCCAGGTCGGCACGGATCGAGTCGGCGTCGGCATCGCCGAGCTCGTCGAGGATGGCAAGTGCCCGGTGCCATGCGGCACGGGTGGCGCCGAGATCGGCGAGGGCCCGGTGGCTGCCACCGAGGTTGACGTACGTGCTCGCCTCGGCGTACCGGTCGTTGACCTGGGTGAAGAGGTCGAGTGCGTGCTCGTAGCAGGCGATCGCGCGCCGGTCGTCACCGAGCTGGTGATGGGCGTGACCGAGACTGTCCCAGGTGTCGGCCTGCCCCTGGACGTCGTCCACCTCCTGCAACATCCGCAGCGCCTCGCCGCACGACGCGAGGGCACGGTGGTAGTCGCCGAGCAGCGCCTCCTGCCAACCGACCGCGTTGAGGGTGTACCCCTGCCCGGCCCGGTTGCCGGTCCGCCGGAACAGGGTCAGTGCCCGCCTCGAATGGTCGAGCGCCTGGTGGTGCTGCCCCCGCCGCTCGGCCAGCTGACCACTGTTGAGACAGGTGTGGGCCCGCCCGTCGTCGTCGCCGACGTCGGTGAACAGGTCGAGCGCGCGCCGCAGGTGGTCGTCGGCCTCGTCGTACTCGCGCAGCCGGGAGCAGGCGAGACCGAGGCTGCGGTGCGCGTGGCCCTGCCCGGTCTGATCGCCGATGCGGGACGCGGCGGCCAACGCGATGCGTTGCGTGCCGAGCCAGTCCTGCCAGTGCCCCTGCCGGTGCAGGAAGCCGGCCAGGGTCCAGGCGAGCTGCCACGCGTGTCCCTCGAACCCGGACCGCGCCGCCAGCGGTACGGCGGCGAGCAGGACGGGAAGCTCGGCGGTGAACCACGCCGTGGCGGCCGCCCTGCTCCGGGGGCTCTCCGGTGTCACGTCCGCCCGTGGTGGCGCGAGGCTGATCTCGCTGAAGTGCGGGTGCAGTGCGAGGTCGGCGGCGTGTGCGGTGTGCAGGCAGTGGTCGAGCAGCCGGTGCACGGCGGCGCGTCGGTCGGCGGGTGACTCGGCCTCGTCGGCGAGGCCGGCGGCGTACGCGCGCAGCAGGTCGTGGAACGCGTAACGCCCGTAGGTGTGCTCGGTGAGCAGGTTCGCCCGGATCAGCTCGGTCAGCAGCGCAGCGCTCGCCGGCGGGGTGAGACCGGCCAGGCTGGCCACGGCCGGAACGGCGACGTCCGGGCCGGGATGCAGGCTCAGCAGCCGGAACAGCCGCAGCGCCGGTGGGCTCAGTGTCCGACACGACCAGGAGAAGACCGCCCGCACGTCGGTGGCCGCGTCGCCCCCGTGGAAGGCGTCCAGATCGCCCAGCTCGGCGGCGACAGTGGCCAACGAGAAGTGCCGGTTGGTGGCGGCTCTGGCCGCGACGATGGCCAGGGCGATGGGCAACCGCGCGCACCGGTCGGCGATGGTGTCGGCCGCGGCGGGTTCGGCGGCGACCTGGTGCTCCCCCAGCCGGCGGACCAGCATGTCGCGGGCCTCGGCGGGGCTCAGCAGGTCGAGGAACACCGGTTGGGCGCTCTCGGTGACGACGAGCGGGATGAGCTGGTCGCGGCTGGTGACGACGGTGAGGCAGTCGGGTGAGCCGGGCAGCAGCGGCCGGACCTGTTCCGCGTCGCGCGCGTTGTCCAGCACGACCAGCAGGCGTTTGCCGGCCACCGTCGTGCGGTACAGGCTCACCATCAGGGTCTCGTCGCTCGGCATCCGTGTCGCCGGCACGCCGAGCGCCTCCAGGAAGCCGTGCAGTGCTCGCGCCGGCTCGGTCGGCGCGGCCCCCGGGTCGAAGCCGCGCAGGTTGACGTAGAGCTGCCCGTCCGGGAAGCGCTCGGCCGCGCGGTGCGCCCAGTGCACGGCGAGCGCGGTCTTGCCGACGCCCGCGGTTCCGGACACCACCACGGCGCCGCCCCGGTCGATCAGCGCGTCGAGGGCGGCCAGCTCCGCGTCGCGCCCCCCGAACGTCGGTACGGCGGGAGGCAGTTGCGCCGCCACCGGCGTCGGTGCCGCCGTCACCGGCGCGGGTGCGGCGATCGCCGTGTCCTGGCGCAGGATGGCGCACTCCAGATCCCGTAGCCGCGGACTCGGGTCGATGCCGAGGCTCTCCCGCAGGGTGTCGCGCAGCCGCCGGTACGTGGCGACCGCCTCGCCCTGCCGGCCGTCGCGGTACAGGGCGAGCATCAGCTGCGCGTGCAGGTGCTCGTCGAGGGGGTGTTGCCGGACGAGCCGTTCCAACCCGGGGACCAGCCGAGCGTGCTCGCCGACCGACAGCCGGGCCTCGGCGAGCGCCCGTTCGGCCTCCAACCGCAGGCTGGCCAGGTGGTCGGCCTGCTCTTCGAGCCACGCGGACCCGGCCACGTCGGCCAACGGCGGTCCGCGCCACAGCGCCACCGCGGCCGTCAGGTGCGCCACCCGCTCGTTGCGGTCCGACGATCGGCGGGCCAGGTCGAGGAGGTGCTCGGCGGCCTGGACATCCGTGGACTCCGGCCCGGTGTTGAGCACGTAACCGGGCTGACGTGCCACGATCGACCCGGGCTCGCCGAGCACTCCGCGCAGGTAGGAGACGTGGCGCTGCAACGTGTTGGCCACGGTGGCCGGTGGGTGCTCGCCCCAGACCACGTCGATGAGCCGGTCGACGCTCACCACCCGGCCCGCGTGCAGCGCCAGCGTCGCCAGCACCGCCTTGCGGCGCACTCCGTTGACCGCCTGCGGACTGCCGGCGACGACCACCTCCACCGGCCCGAGCAGCCTGACCCGCACCCCCGTGCCGACCATCGAGATCACCAGATCAGGCTAGTTGCGCAGCCCGGAGACCTCGCTCTGTTCGTCGGGCACTGGACACGACCGACGACAGAGCCCGCCGTCAGCCAACGTACTTGCCGTTGCGGGTGTCCCCCGAGTTGCCGTCGTAGTGCACCTTGCGGTAGCGGTGCACCGAGCCCTTCTTGACCGCCTGCCAGTGGGCGTACGCCACCGCGTAGTCGTGCTGCTTGTAGTAGTCACCTGCCGCCTTGTAGTAGATCCGGTGCCGGGCGTCGCCGCCGCAGTTGGCGAGGTAGCTGTAGGAGTGAAGGCGCCCCGGTGCTGGCCAACGCCTGGCAGTCACGCAAGGCACGGGACCTGCTCCGGATCCTCGCCGCCCGACGCGGTCGCGCGGTGCCCCGGGAGCAGCTCGGCGAGATGCTCTGGCCCGCCCAGGACCCGGACCGGGTCAGCCACCGGCTGTCCGTGGCGCTGTCCACCCTGCGCGGCGTCCTCGATCCGGAACGCCGTACGTCGACGGACCACTTCATCATCGCCGCGCACCCCAGCCTGGCGCTCGACGTGGAGCACGTGGAGCTGGACGTCGAGGAGTTCCTCGCCGAGGCGGCACACGGCCTCCGACTGGCCGAGGTGGCGGATCGCCACCTCGGCCGCGCCCTGGAGCTGGAGCCCCACGACGAGGGCGTGCACGGCGAGTTCGTCCGGACGTTGACGGCCGCGGGCCGGCACGGCGAGGCCGCCCAGGCGTACCGACGTTACGTACAGGCGATGTCCGCCATCGGCGTACCGGCCCAGGCGCGTGGTGACCTTGTCCCGCCGGGCCGGCCGTACGTGCTGCCGTCAGTCGATACCCAACGGGTTGTCACTCCCTCCCCGTAGCCTGCCCGGCGAGCCGACCGAAAGCTGTGGCGGCCACGTCGTACGAGGGAGAGTGTGGTGTCCGCGATCGCGTCCTTGACCCTGGTGCCCAGGGACAGCATCACCGAGCTGGCCAGCCTGGCCCGCACGTCGCCGTCGTCGCTCCACTCGTACCTGGCGGAGCACGGGCGCGAGGCGCGGCAGACGTACGACTGGTCCGGGTACTGCATGCTGTACGTCCTGACCTATCTGGACGAGCGCGGCATCGACCTGGAGCCGTCGGAGTTCAATGCCGAGTCCGAGGCCATCAACAGCGCGTACGGCTTCACCACGCTCATCACCCCGGCCCCGCGGTTAGTGGATCAGCTCGATCCCGGCGCGCACCGCGAGGCGGATCTGGTCGCCCACTTCGAGGAGATGGGGTTGGACTTCGAGGAGAGCGGCGCGGCCGGCCTGGACACGCTGAGGGTGTTGCGCGACAGCATCGCCGAGCTCGCCGATGACCAGGTGTTGTTGCTGAACATCGGCTGAGATCGACCCGGCCAGGTGGTGCACACCCGTGGTCGGCATCGACAGTTGTAGGGTGCCCTCCGTGGGATACACGGTGCTGCCCTCGGGCCGGCTGAACCTTCCAGCGTCGGACGACGCCGCCGCGGTCGCCGCTGTCCAGGCCGCCTTGACTGGACAGAGTGGTTGGTACCGGCCGGAGGCGTTTCCGGCGAATGGCACGCTTGTCGACCTGGCGGAGGCGGCCAGAGCCTCGATCGTCCGCGACGGAGACTGGATCGAGTTCGGGTACGACGACGAGGGTGACCCCAAGTGGTCGGACCGGGCGACGGCCTTCTACGTCGCCATCGCACCGTTCGTCCGCTCGGGCACCGTCCAGATCGAGGGCGAGGACGGCGCCCGCTGGTCCTACACCTACGCCGACGGGCAGATCACCCAGGACGGTTGGAACGGCTGGGATGGGTCCGTCGAGCCGTTCGGCGACTACGTGGACCTCCCGCCCCCGGGCAACCGGTAGGCAGCTAGTCGTCGTTGAGGTTGACTGTCACACCCTGGTCGGCGCATGCCGTCTGGAAACCCGCCACCGCGGCTCCCAGCGGCGCGATGAGCCCGAGCGCCCTTTCCTTCTGCCCCTCCGGCAGCTGGGTCATCTGCCAGGCGATGTCGATCAGCGCGGTGCCGTGCTTGCGGATGTCCTCGTGCCGGGAGTCTTCGAACAGCTCGCGGGTCTTGCGATACTCGGCTTCGGTGAGCTTGTCGTCGCCGGGGTTCGTGGCGGTGCCGTCGGGGTTCTTGCCGGCGGCCATCGCCTTGCACGCGGCAACCCCGGAATCCTCCTTGATGAACCCGTCGTACACGGTATATCCGCTGGCGGCGACCATCAGGACGGCGACGAGTGCGAGGCCGGCGATCAGCAGCGGCTTCGCGCGTGGGGTGGCTGGCGGGGGTGACGGCAGGGGGTCGGGTGCACCTGTCCCGGGTTCCTGCTGCCCGATCGGCTGCGGCTGCTGCGGCGGAAACACCGGACCGCCCTGCGGGTAGGGCGGCTGCGGCTGCTGGGCTTGGTAAGGGTCGGTCACGGCGTGCTCCCCACGTGATTTCTGGCGCTGGTGTGGCAAGTTACCCGTCCTGACTCAGCCCCGAAAGGTGCACGGTGGGTAGACCGGCCGGTGCGCGCCGGGCGCACTGTCGAGGTCGGCCGGGCGAATCGCCGACACGGGCCGCAGGGGTACGGCGTTGACCGTCGCCGTCAACGCCGTACCCCAGCTCGACCTGGCATCCGACGGACGCCCGCCGGCCGACCCGGCCTCCCTTACGCGCGTGGCGGGTAGGCCAGGCGGCGGAGGACGAACTCGGCGGGGCCGGGCCGTCCGCGCCGGTCCAGTTGACGGGCGATCAGGACGGTGGCGAGCCAGACGGCCACCGCGATGACCAGGCCGGTCACCGTGGGGCTGCCGAAACGGTCGCCGAGGGCGAGCATGAAGGGTGCCAGGAGGACGAGCCAGGCCACGGACTGCATGAGGTACCCGGACAGGGAGCGCTGACCAAGGGCGGAGAGTGCGCCGACGACCGGGCCGGATCGGGTGGCCCGCAGGGCGATCAGGCCGAAGACGGCCACGTAACCGGGGCCGGCGAACATGCCGCTGGCGCCGTGGAGCAGCAGCGTCAGACCGGCTGTCGACTCGTCGACGTGCAGCCATCCGGCGCTGAGCAGAGCGGCCGGGAGACCTCCGACGATGGCCATGCCGAGGCCGAGGATGGCGGTCCAGGTGAGCAGGGTGCGGTGGCGGGCCGGCTCTTCGAGGACGCGGCGGCGAGCGGCCCACATGCCCAGCCAGGCGATCATGACGAAGGGCAGGACGGTCAGCGTGTGCGTCGGCCATTCGCCGAGGCGGTCCAGCATCGCCGCAACGTAGTCGGTGGCGGCGAGGGAGTCGACGTGTGTCGACGGCAGCGGTGCCGACCCGCCGGTGCCGCCGAGGATGGTGATGACCACGATGACGCCGAGGGCCAGCACCTCGACCGCCGCCAGCGCCCAGAGCACCAGCGCGATCCGGTGGACCCGGTCGCCGCGGCGCAGGAGCAGCAGGGTCATCGCGATCCCGACGATCCCGTACGCGCCGAGGAAGTCGCCGTAGTAGAGAAGTGCGGCGTGCGCGAACCCGAACACGACGAGCCAGAGGTTACGGCGCAGCAGCACGGAACGGACCTGCTGGGGTGTGGCACCGGAGGCGTCCTGGCGGCGGGCGAGCTGGACGAGGCCGTAGCCGAACATCACGGCGAAGACCGGGTAGCCGCGGGCATGGACGAGATCGAAGAGCAGGAGGTTGAGGCCGCGGTCGACGCCCTCGGGTGTGGCGTCGAGACCGGGCTCGCCGGCGAAGACGACCCCGGCGACGTTGGCCAGCGCGATGATCAGCAGCATCGCTCCCCGCGCCAGGTCCGGCGCGAGGGCACGTTCGGTGCGCAGCACCGGCCCTCTCGATGTCCGCGAAGCGGTGTCAGTGCTCATGCTCGTCTCTCCCCGCCGTGCCGGTTTTAGTTTCATAGAGAAAGTATCACTGGCAAACTAAAAGGTCTGGCATGATGGGTCGGGTATCTGTCCGGGCGAACGTGGGAGCCCATGACCAGCGAGGACTTCGTGCCGGCGCCGCTGCGCCGGCTGTGGGGGATGCCAGAGTCGTCGCGTCTCGGACGACCCGCGACCCTCGACGTCACAGTGGTCGTCGCCGCGGCGGTCACGATCGCCGACCGCGACGGGCTGGCCGGCGTCACGCTCCCCAAGGTCGCCGAGAGCCTCGGCTTCACGAGCATGTCGCTCTACCGGCACGTCGGGTCCAAGGACGAACTGCTCACCCTGATGGCCAACGCCGCGCTGGGTCCGCCACCGATCATCGACGGCGGCGACTGGCGGGAAGGGCTGCGCGGTTGGGCCTTCGCGCATCGCGCGGTGTACCAGCGTCGGCCCTGGCTGACGCGCGTGCCCATCTCCGGGCCGCCCGCCGGGCCGAACCAGATCGCCTGGATGGAGACCGCGCTGGCGATCATGTCCCGCACCCACCTGGACTGGGCGCACAAGATCGGTGCCCTGTCCCTGATCAGCGGATACGTGGTCCAGTCGGTACGGCAGTACAGCGAACTCTCCGAGGGCAGGCCCCCGGGCCAGGGGCAGGCTGACGCGGAACGCGAATACGGTCGGGCACTGGCGCGGCTCGTCGACCCCGCCCGCTTCCCCGAGATGGCCCGCCTGTTCTCCTCGCCGCTGTTCGAGGCACCACCGTCGGACACTCCTGACGCGACAATCGCCGACGCGGACTTCACCCTCGGGCTGGAGCTGATCCTCGACGGCATCGCCGTCCGGATCGAGCGTTCCTGATCAGCTCCTGGGCCGGATGACCGCTGCCGTCACGGATCACGGTAGGCCTCGCACGCTCCAGACCGGGTGCTGGGGCTCGTCGTTGTGCACGACGATGTCCGCGCGACGGGTCGGGCGGGCCGTGGCCAAATACAGCTCCTGGGAGGGGATGTACCGCTCGCGCCAACGTCGTTCGACGTCGGCCCGGGTGGACACCCGATGCGCGCGGAGCACGGCACGATCCACTGTCTTCTCCGGTGCCGTCGACACGAAGACGCGCAGCTCCCACCTATCGACCAGTTCCGGGCGCAGAAGGAAGACACCGTCGACGACCAGCACGGCGTCGGCCGGGGCGGTCGTGAACGGCGGGGACACCGCGGCATCCGCGCGGTGGTCGTACACCGCGGGTTGGAAACGTCGATCGCCGCCCGGCCCGAGCGGATCGAGCAGGACCCGGGTCAACGCCTCGCGGTCGTGCGTGTCGTGGTAGCAGCCTTCGGCCGAGTACTCGCCACGCGGATAACGCTGCGCCCGGGGAAAGAGGAAGTCGTCGATCGTGGCGCGGATGACGTCGCGACCCTGGTCACGCAGGACGACGGCCAACTCGTCGGCGAGGGTGGTCTTGCCGGCGGCGGGCGGTCCGTCGACGGCGACCCGCGTCGGGTGGTCGACGGTGACGGACCCGACCGCCTCGGCCAGGCGGTCGAGCAGTTCTTCGCGGGCGCCCCGCACCAGGCCGCCGTCCTTCCCGGTCAGGGGCGGCGGGCGTTCGTCTTGATCGTGTGGACGAACGCGTCCCAGGCGGCGGGCGCGAAGCTCAGCATCCCGGCGTCGGGGGCCGTGGAGTCGCGGACATCGACCTGGACGCGCCGGTCACGCACCTCCACGCACTGACCGTTGCTGCCGGAACGGCTGGACGTGCGCCAGGCGTTACGTTCCATGCTTGCTCAGCTCCTTGACGAACGCGATCGACTCGGCGGGCGACATCGCCAGCGTCCTCAGATTGTCGTACGCCGCCGACAACCGCGCCAGGTCACGGCTCGACTCCAGGAACAGCTCACCGGCCAGGGTCTCGATGTAGCCCAGTGGTGGCTCGTCCCGCTCGAAGCTGAGCAGGGCGAAGCCGCTGCTGTCCGCCAGGTGGGCGCCGGCCTCGAAGCGCAGCACCTGGATCGTCACGTTCGGCAGCCGACTGAGCGTGACCAAATGATCGAGTTGCTCACGCAGCACGTCCGGGCCGCCCACTTCGGTGCGCACCGACGCCTCGGACAGGATGGCGTGCATCCGCAGCGGAGTCGGTTGCCGGCGCAGCACCCCCTGCCGGGTCATCCGGGCGGAAACCCGCTGGTCGATGGTAGCCTGGTCGGTCTCCCGGCCGATGACGTTGACCTCACGGGCATAGCTCTCGGTCTGCAGGAGACCGGGCACCAGCATCGGCTCGAAGTTCTTGAGCTCCACCGCCTCGATCTCGTACGCGATGTAGGTGGCGTACTTGCCACCGAGGCGCTGCCACCACCCGTCCTCACGCAGACCGCGTGCCTGATCGAGCAGCGAGGTCCCCGGCTCCTCGTCGATCCTGACGCCGTACGTGACCAGCAGCTCCATCACGTCACCGACCCGAGGTCTGATCTCGCCCGACTCGATCCGGCTGATCCGCGACGGTGAGCAGTCGACGATCGCCGCCGCGGCCTCGCCGGTCAGGTCCTTCGCTTCGCGGAGCTTGCGGAGCTCCCGGCCCAGTCGCCGAGAGCGCGGTGTCGCTGGCGTAAATCGAGGCATGTCGTGATTCTGCGCCCTGACTCGCGTTTCTCCATGCTCTAACGCACGTGCTCGGCGTGTCGATCATGCTGATTGCCTTGCCTTGCATCACATGATGCGCAACCCTGATGACTGTCGGCCACGGAGCTTGACCACAGCGTGAGCTGCGGGCCTGGCGACCTCCCGGCCTCCGGCTTCGTCAGAAAGCGAGCGTGCGCATGGCCTCTGAAGTCGTGTCGATCGTGTTCGGCGGCCTGGTGCCCGGCTTCCTGGCCGGCCTCCTCGCTTTCCGGGTCAAATCGCGCTGGTGCCCCCGCTGCGGGGAATCCACCGATGCCATGGAGCCGTCGCCGGAGCGGGAGCGATGACCGGGCCCAGCCGCCGCACCGGCAACGAGCCGCCGATCGGGCGACGGATGGCCGAGCTGCGGGCACGTCGGGGAATGAGTCAGCAGGTCTTCGCCGACCGTATTCGCCGGTCGAAGAGCTGGGTGGACAAGGTCGAGCGAGGAGTGCGTACCCTCGACCGGCTCTCGGTGATCGAGACGGTCGCCGCGGCCCTCGGCGTCGCCCCGGACGTCCTGCTCGCGGGCAAGGCCCCGCGCGAGCCGGCCGCCGAACCCGGCGGCGACGTGGAACGCCTCCGCGCGGCGCTGGCCCGCTACGACCTACCCGACTCCGGCAACGACGGCCGGCCAGCGCCGTCGTTGGCTCAGCTCGATGCCCAGGCGGGGTACGCGTGGACGGCGTACCGCAACGGTCACCACCCCCAGGTGCTGCGCCTACTGCCCGATCTGCTCTGCGACAGCCGCACGCAGCCGGGAGACGCGGCGGACTTGCTGGTACGGGTGTATCGGCTCGCCGCCCAGGTGCTGGTCAAACTCGGTGAGGCCAACCTGGCCTGGCTGGCCGCCGATCGGGCGATGAACGCCGCCGCCGGTAACCCTTGGCGTGCCGGCCTTGCGGCGATCTCGCTCACCCAGGCCCTGCGATCCCTGCGGCGAGGAGGGTTGGCGATGACGGCCGCCCTCGCCGCCATCCACCAACTCGACCTGGCACCGCCCCACGTCCGCCAGCCCGGCGTAACCGGAACCCTGTTGATCGAAGCGGCGCTCGCCGCCGCCGCCAGCGGAGACGCCAACGCGGCAGGCGAACTCACCGAACGCGCGGCTCGCCTCGCCGAAGGCCAGCGCCAGCACGACTGGGACGGCATCGGATTCGGTCCCGCGCCTGTCGACCTCGCCCGCGCCCTGATCGCGATGTGGTCCGGCGACCACCAACTGGCCGTGACCACCCACCTCCGGGTAGCCAGCGGTAACGCCTGGCACCTGCTTCCCGCCGAACACCGGGCCGCCCACCTGATCGACATCGCGCACGCCTATCTGGACCTCGGAGACACCCGCTCCGCTGGCCGGACGTTGGTCGCCGCCAACCGGATCGCCACCTGGGAGACAAGAATTCGTCCGGTGGCCCGGGCAGCGCTGACCGCCGTGTTCCGGGCCGGCCCCGGTGCGGCCGACGTGTCCCGCCTGGCCGACACCATCGGACTGACGCGGTAACGAACGTCCGCTGTGCAACGGCCGGATCCTGACAACCGCCACGGTCACCGCGTGCCTGCTGTGCGCCGCCGCGGGGTCGGATCACCGTGCTGGCGAAGAATCGAAACGTGTTCCTGCAGTTCCGCCGCGGCCGCGCATGACCAGCACCCGCCCGGCTGCGGTGTCACATCGCCGAAACCGCGCCCTCGATCTTCTTCGCCTGCGTCGGCTTCACCTTCCCTGACACGCGCACCAGCACACGCCCGTCATCCGCGCGGTAGTGGTATTCGGTGCCAAGGATGGGCATGTTCTTCAAGGCTTCCTGAATGAACTTGGACCGGCGTTCCACACCCTCAACAGCTGGGAACACTTCGACGACAAGCCCACGGTCAATGCCGTACTTGTCTGCTGTCTTGTCTCCGCCGGGCAGGTCAGCGGATGCCCTGGACGTGTACCCGTTGGGCCTGCCGAGGAGGTCGTTGGGGTCGGTGTCTTCGTCTTGCACGGCGCCGGCGGTGAGGCCCAGTTTCGCGGCGGACAGTTTGTCGAGCACCTGCTTGGCGGTGAGCGGGGCAGCCGCCGCCGGGGCTGGTGCGGGCGCGGCGGGTACGGCGGGCGACGCTGGCGGGGCGGCAACCGGGCTGTCGGGTGTGTTGGTGCCGCAGCCGGCGGCAAGCATGAGGGTGGCGGCGACGGCGATAGTCCTGTGGCGAAGACGCATCGCATGATCCTCGGACAGCAGACACACCTGGGTGGCCCGCTGACTGACCGGATGGCTGTCCGGTAGGCGACACAGCATTCGCATCGGATCCAGCAAGGTAACCCGAGAGCCAACGCACCCACTACACCGTCCTCGCCCCTGGCCGCTGCCCTAACGACCCTCGCCACGACCTGCGGCACCAGCGAACCCACCGCCAACGCCGCAACCGAATCCGCCCCCGCACCGCTGCCCATCGAGGATGGGAACCGCCTGACCTGCCACACCCCGCCCACCGACATGCGGGAAACCCTCGAAAACCTCGCCGCGACGCCTCAAGCCGCCGAGTATGCGATGAAGTCAAATGACCTGATCATGTCGTAGCACGGGCCGGACTTGCGGGCGGCGGTAACCACGAGACAGCGCCCTTGGATGGGCAGCGGAACACGGCCCTGCACTCCGATGTGGAAATCAGTAATGCCGCAATCAACGTGGCTGAGGTGTGCGGGACCACTGTACGGCGACGGACCGTGACTACAGCACAACCTGCGAAGGGGAACGACATGTCGGACTTCAGCGAACGGATCAACCAGGCCGCAGCAGCCCGCCACCAGGCCACCGCAGGCGCGGCGCAGCTCCTCAACGCGTTCCGGGTAGCTAACTCTGCCGCCCCCGCCGAAGCCGCGCGCAGACTCGATCGCCTCGCCGCCGATACTCGGGACTTCCTCACCCAGCGCGGCGTTCCACCGCAGAGAGTCGTCGCCCGCAAAGACACAACGCTCAGAGGGGCAGTGCTAGAGACAGTCACCGAAGGGTGGAATCTCAGGCCAGACTTCCTTACAGTGGACGGCCATTTCGTCCGCTTCACCAGCCCGCCACGCCGCTCCGGTGACGATATCCTGCGCCACAAGGTGCGCCCAGGCGACCGCTACCTCGGCCATTACTACAAGAGCAAGCCACCGAGGGTTGTGGAGGTTCGGACTGGGGTGGACAATGCTGTGTTTGTTGGTGAGCGGGTACCACAATTGAGCGTTATTTCGGAGGCCAACTTCGGTCGGTTCTACTACGGCGATTTCTACGACCCGTCGTTCGCCCGCCCTCCTCAGGCGTTGCTGCTGACCGACGACGTTTCCCAGCTTTACCTTGCGTCGCCGCAGGCGTACGAAAGCGACTACCACGTTCAGCGTGTAGATGAGCAGGTGCTGCAAAGCACAGTGCTACTGGTTGATCCGGCGGCCGGGAATTGATTGACGAACCTTGCCCGGTTTCCCGGTTCGCGGGTGGATCGGCGCATGCTTGGGCTGAGGCGTATCGCTGCGCGCGGAACCAGTGAGGCTGGCTTCGGACCTGCGGCTGAGCCTGAACCAGCGCGTCGCGGGGACGTGCGAGGGGGACGGGCCACGCCGCGACCGAGGAATCATGAGATCAAGATGGGCAACCGGCGAACTGCTCAGATGGGCTTCTAGCAGCGGAGCGCCGGGGACACCTCGTCACCACTCCCCACGGCTGGGGCGGGGAGAATGCCCTCCATGGGAGGCTCTTAGGAGCTGGCGTTGTCTGACTTGGGGGGCCGCAAGGGATGTGGGTGGTGGATGCCGCAGCCAAGGAGGCGGCTGTCGCCCGGTTCCTCAAGGAGCATCCGCAAGGAGGTCAGGCCGCCAGCGAGCATCCCGCGCTGCGGGGCTGTGCCGAGGTCGCCTGGTCCGAGATTCCCGGTTGTCCCGATGGAATCCCGTCTCTGTTCTACGGGCTACTCGATCAGGTTGCCGCACCAGAGGCCGCACGCGTGCTCACCAACATCCTGATGGGGGGCGTCTTCCGCCTAAGCGCGGCAATGCCGGCAGCGTTGCCGTTCCTGCTTCGGCTGGCGGCCAGCCCGGATGTTTCGGTGCGGTCCGGCTTGTTCGACCTCGTGGTCGTCACCGCTGAGCTATCGCAGCCGGTCGACGCGGACAACGAGCGCGCGGTGCTGCTGCTTGGCAACGACAGCGATCATCCGGAACGTGAACAGTGCAGGGCTATTTTCTCCGAACATGCCTCCCTGCTCCAGATGTTGCTGGACGACGACACGTTGAATGCTCTCGACAGAGCGTGGCTTCAGCAGGTCGCGGGACCTTGAAACCGACTCCGGATCTCCTCGTCGGGCAGGCCCCGATGAGGAGATGAGCGGACGCTGGATCTTGTTGGTGTCAGTCCTGCTGTAGGGGCGTGCGTCGGGCGCGCACGATTCGGTGCGTGATACGCCATCCGGCAGCCGTTCGTTCGACGGTGTCCTCGTACGTGACGCTGCCGGTCGATCCATCAGCCATGACCCCGAATCCCTTGGACAGGGCATTGACCGTGCCGTCCGCCGTCTCGCGCAGCACGATATTTGTCACGTGGTGGGCTACCGGGTTGGCGTCGCCCAGCGCCAGGGCGGCTTCGCGGGCTGCGGCGAGACCGACCAACGTGCCGCCGCCGAGAGCCGACACGTCGTAGACGACGTCGTCGGTGAACAGCGCCGCCAGGCCGTCGAAGTCGCCGCGATCTGTCAGGTGCCCGTGCGAGTTGATCAGATCCGTGATGGTGATCCGGTCATCCATGGTGATGGGCATCGTGCTCCCCCCTGCCTCCTAAACGGGGAACCCCCCACTTAGCTGCCGGTAACGTATCCGGGGATGTCCCCGGTTAGCAAGCGTGGCCCGCGCTCCGACGCGTCCCGTAACCGTGCGCGGCTCGTCGCCGCAGCCCGTGAAGCGCTGATCGACGCGGGCAACGACGTCGCGTTCGACGTGATCGCCCGACGCGCCGGGGTCGGCAACGCCACCCTGTACCGCCACTTCCCGACGCGCGCCGATCTGCTCGTCGCCGTCTATGCCGACGAGGTCGCCGCACTGTGCCGACGCGGCGAGCAGTTGTTGGGGGCGGCGGAGCCGACGGACGCGCTGTTCGCCTGGCTCGACGAGTTCGTGGTGCACGTGGCCACCAAGCGGCCCCTCGCCCTGGCCGCGACGGAAGGCTCCGACGAAAGCCGTACCGCGCTGTTTCGGGACTGGCACGCGTCGATCACCTCGATCGCCGACCGCCTCGTCCGACGCGCGCAGCCAGCACTCCGTTCCGACCTCACCGCCACCGACGTGCTGACCCTGGCCAGCGGAGCGGCCCTCACCGCCGACCCCGCGCAGGCCCGCCGCCTGGTCGCACTCCTGCGTACCGGCATTGTCGCCTCAACCGGCACCGCCTGAGGCTCCCTTCGGCGTCTGCGGCCAGGTCCCGCAACACGGCTGAGAACTGGGGTGCGCGGCAACGAGCAGACTGGTTGGATCACTGAAATGGCCCGCTTATATCCGGAGATCGAACCCTTCGCACACGGCATGCTCGACGTCGGGGACGGCCACCTCGTCTACTGGGAGAGCAGCGGTAACCCCCTCGGAAAGCCAGCCCTGGTGTTGCACGGTGGCCCCGGCTCCGGAGCCGGCGCCTCCTGGCGGCGATTCTTCGACCCGGCCGTCTATCGGGTGGTCCTGTTCGATCAGCGGGGATGCGGACGCAGCACACCGGACGCGGGCGACGTGCGAACGGACCTGTCGACCAACACCATGCCGCACCTGCTGGCCGACATCGAAAAGCTACGCACGCACCTGGACATCGACAAATGGCTACTGCTCGGCGGATCGTGGGGCAGCGCCCTCGGCCTCGGCTACGCCGAGCGGCACCCCGACCGGGTCACCGAGATCGTGCTGTTCAGCGTCGTCACCAGCACACCGGCAGAGCATCGGTGGCTCACCCGCGACCTCGGACGGATCTTCCCCGAACAGTGGGAGAGATTCCGGGACGGGGTGCCGGCGGCCGAACGCGACGGCAATCTGCCCGCCGCCTACGCCCGCCTGCTGGCCGATCCGGACGAAGGCGTGCGGGACCGGGCCGCCCGCAACTGGTGTGCCTGGGAGGACGCCCTCGTCTCGAACCTGCCCGGCAGCCAACCTGACCCACGTTATGAGGATCCGGCGTTTCGGATGACCTTCGCGCGTCTCGTCACCCACTACTGGGCGCACGACGGTTGGTTCGCCGACGGCGAGTTGATGGCTGGTGCACACCGGCTCGCCGGCATTCCCGGTGTGCTCGCACACGGCCGGCTCGACCTCGGGAGCCCGGTGGACATCCCCTGGCAATTGTCCAAGCTGTGGCCCGAGGCACGGTTGGAGCTGATCGACGATGCTGGCCACGGCACCGGGCGCGGCGTCGGCGACGTGGTCATCGACGCCTTGGACCACTTCGGGGCCGGCTGACTGCCTCATTGGCCCGTTTCAAAGTGATTCTGTGCTCCCATCAGCCCAAAGGTCGTAGACGTAGCGCGTCGAACTGCCCACGCAGGGCACACCTGCCCAGCCGTACCCGGGACTCGTCCCCGCAGTCGTCAAGCTCGAAGAACAGAGGAGGTTGCGCCGTGTCGGCCGAGGCCGTGCACTACAACATGCATGATGCCAAGACCCATCTGTCGCGCATCATCGAACGGGTCGAACGCGGCGAGGAGATCATCATCGACCGAGCCGGTACTCCGGTGGCGAAGGTCGTGCCGCTGGTCCGGCGGGCCAACCGCACCGCAGTCGGTTCCCTCGCAGGGCAACTGGACCTCTCCGGCGACTGGGACTCATCACAAACCAACGCCGAGATCGCCGCCGACTTCGGCATCGGCGCATGACCCTGCTGCTGGACACCCACGTCGCGCTCTGGGCCATCACCGGCGACGCAACCCTTGGCACCGAGTTCCTCGACCGGCTACGCCACGAGCCGGACATCTTCCTCTCCCCGGTCACCCTGTGGGAGATCACCATCAAACAGCGTGCGGGGAAACTCCCCGGACCCCCTGACCTCGCCGAGCGGGTAAGAGACATGGGCTTCCGCGAGCTCCCGGTGACCCACGCCCACGCCATCGCCGCCCGCCGCCTGCCACCGCATCACCGCGATCCGTTCGATCGCATGCTGGTGGCCCAGGCGATCACCGAGAATCTGACCCTGGCCTCCCGCGACGCGTCGATAGCGCTGTACGACGTGGACGTCCTCAAGGTGTGATCGGCCGGGTCCATCAACGCTTGATGCCGACGAGGCCCCCCACCGCGCACGCTGGCCGTCCGGCCGGTGCCGCTCCAAGCAGCGCCGGTTGTTCGATCTCCGAGATGCCGGCCGTGGCCTGCAACTTCGCGGGTCTTGAACCCTCCGTTTGGGTCTCCGTTTCGGTGGGCCGGAGGTACCACCATGCGAACCACACCGCCACGATCGTCGGCGACCCGCTACCCCTGCCACCAATAGGAGCGCTGGCAGGTAGGGATGCGTAGTGACGGGCTCTCCCGTGCGTCGCGTCGGAGGGTACTCAGACGGCTCGGCCGCAACACTTCCTGTACTCAACTGCTCGTTCGAGCCGCCCTGCCCCGACGCCATGCGTCGGCAGCCCCGAGCAGGATCTCACCTTGATCGTCCGGATACTGCTCCACCTCGGCCTCAAGGGCTGCAGCCTCGTCAGCCACGCTCATCGACACGGTGCTCACCGTACTGAATGCCATGGCATCGGGCAGGGAGGGCCAGGGGCGTCAGGAGCGGTATACATCCCTCCGATGAGCAATGTCCACAACGGTCACGGTGTGGTTGTCGTCGTCGATGCGGTAGATGATCCGGTAGGTGCCTCGCCGGGCGCTGAACCAATCCGACAACGGCGGCAGCAAGCGCTTCCCGACCCGGTAGGGCTCTCGCACCAACGGCCCGGTCATGAACTCGTACGCGGCCACCGCGACGGCCTCCGGCAACCATTCGGCGAGTGCTCGACGGACGGTCGGCGTGGTGCGGAGCGTGTACGGATCTTCCGGCGGCCGGGGGCTCACGCGGCCGAGGCGCGACGGGCGCGAATGGTCTCCGCAAGCTGGTCGGCGGACACCTCTTCACCTCGGGCCAGTTCCGCGTCGGAGTCGGCCAGCCGCCGCAGGGTGCCCGCATCCCCGAGAATCGCGACGGTTTCCTCGAGCCGCTCCAGGTCCTCCACCGAAACCAGCACGGCGGACGGCCGGCCGTGCACCGTGACCGTCACCCGCTCGTGGTGGTCGTGTACCCGCCCCACCAGCTCAGAAAGCCGAGTCTTCACTTCCCCCAACGGCAGTGTCGTCATGGTCACAAGTATGACCAAAAAGCTGCCAGGACGTCCACCATTACGTCAGACGACACGCCAATGGTCCGCATGGTGACCACCTGTCACCACGAAACAGCAGGGCAGAAGGTTCGGTGGACCGGATGTGGCACAACCCGAACCGCATTCACGCTGTTCAGGGGCCCATCGTGACACTGCCAGCCGTACGCCGACGCCGGTCCTGACCGGCTCGCCGCCGGTCAGCCCGACGCAGCGTCGCCGGACTGATCCGATCCGCAAACGGCATCGGCGCTGCGACCCCGATCACCCGACCACCACTCATGGATCATGACGGCCAGGGCAGTGACCGCCTGCTCCCGATCCTCCGCCGACATCGACGCCGTCCTCGACTCTCGCACCACCACGATCGACGTACGACGCTTCGTCCCCGCCATGCTCAGAACAACGAAGGCCCCGGCCGCACGGGAATGAGACCCTCCGCCGACGCCGCCAACCACACCAACTCGCAGACTTCCTGTCGGCACGGATGCACTGTCATGCCGATGAGCGGATGTCGGGTGCACAGCCGAAGCGCCGAGGATCTTCGGCTGTGCGGCACGCTGGCCGCCAGCAAATGGCTATTGTGAGGTTGCTGGTTGTGACCGTTTCACCGGTCGGTAGGCGAGTGGTCTGACGAGGCTGATCGAACCATGATCCCCGCACGAGCACCTGTGGGCGAATGCCGGATCACCCCACGGTCCATCTCCAGGACAGGTTCTTGGCCTGCTGATGCCGGTGCTCGCGCGTGGGGTGAGGTCAGCCGCGGATGACCTCGAACAGGCTGGCGAAACTGTCTTTCCCGTGGCCGGCTGCGATGCCCTGGTTGGTCAGTGACTTGATGAGTGCGGGAAGGGTGGTATCGATGCCGGAGGCCCGTGCGGCTTCGATGAGGTGGTCCATGAGTGGGGCGTCCAGTTCGAGCCATTCCTCGTCGCCCGGGTAGTGCCGATCATCGATCTGCTGTGCGTAGTCGGTGATCACCTCTGTGACGGTGGCGGCCAGCCAGCGGGTCAGGAGAGGCGCCACGGTGGTGGCAGGGACCTGGGCGGTGCCGAGAAGCGCGGCGGTCTGCAAGAAGCCGATCAGGGTGGTCCAGGCGAGGTTGAGCATCGCCACGTCGTAGAGGGCGGCGGTGCCAGGGGCCGCGCCAAGGTAGGTGGCGGCGCCCAGGTGCCTGAGCGATGCCTCGTGACGCTCGAACACCTCGTGCGAGCCGCTGTAGACCAGCACCGTCTCCGGCCTGCCGACATGCTCGGGATGGGCCATCAACGCACCGTCGAGGTAGTGGCCGCCCCGGGCGTCCATCCAAGCGGCGACCTGCTCGGCCTGGGCACTCGTTCCCGATGTCAGGTTGACCACGTCGGCGGAGGTGACATACGGGTCTGCTAGGCGAAGGATGCGCTGGACGCTGTCGTAGTCGTCGACGCAGACGAGGATCAGGGATGCGGCGGTGAAGGCCGCCTGCAACGAGTCGGCCCGGGACACGTCCTCGGCAGGCGGCGCCTCGGACAGGGTGCCGGCCTCGTCCCACACTGTGACGGCACCACCAGCCGCCGCCAGGGCGCGGGCCAGTGCCGCGCCTCGCGGGCTTAGCCCTAACACCGTCACCCGGGCGCCCGTTCGCTGGTTCATGAAGTCCTCCACTGTTCATGGGACCCGCGTGGCCGCGTGATCTGTGTGCTAAAGCTAGACCTTGACATCGATGTGAGAGTCAAGTGGAGAGTGTCGTGCGTATCGGGGAATTGGCTCGACGAACCGGCGTCAACCAACGGCTGTTGCGCTACTACGAGGAGCAGGGCCTACTGCGGCCAGTTCGGCGACCGAGCGGATACCGCGAGTACGGCAACGCCGACGTGGAACAGGTGCGACGCATCCGCACCCTGCTCGCCGCCGGGCTCAACACCACCACCATCGCCGACGTGCTGCCCTGTACGGCCGACACCGGCAACGGCCTGGCCGCGGCATGTCCCGACCTCTTGACCGACCTGCGCCGTGAACGCGACCGGATCAGCAGTTCCATCGCCGAGCTGCGCACCGCCCGGACGATGCTCGACGCCATCATCGAGGCCACCTCACGCTGAGGCCACACGCCGCCCAACCGAGCCAACATCGAAGCCCTCGCAAGATCCACGACGGCATCCACGGCTGGCTCTGTCCACCGCTGCTGAAGTTCCTGCCGGCCGGAGGCTGGACCACCCACAGCGCCTGCCCGACGACCAACCGGCCGCTCGCAGCCCAGCTACGCGCCGTCGTATCGGGCGATCCATCCCAGTCGCTGCGGTCACGGCGAGACGGCCCAGAAAGCTAACCGACAACAAGCCGCCCTCCGCAAACACATCCTCATTTGCCGCAGGCAGGGCGTGGTAGCGCTGATCCGTCCAGCGCTGTCAGTAACCGTCGATCATGAGCGCGCGTCCGGAGTGCAAGGACGTTCGGACGTGCGAAAGTAGTCTCCTGGTCGCCGTACCCGGCCCGCGCCGATATCGGGATCGCCATTCACAGGCGGCCACACGTACCTGTACCGTGTGGCAGAATCTGTTTCATGGCGTCCCCGATTATGATCGATGCTGCGGGCAATGAGTTGCTGGAGTTCAGGACGGGAGCCGAGGGCAGTTTGGAACTCCTCGAGGCTGACATCCCGTTGACGCTGGCGTTGGTGGTAGCTCGATACAACGGCAAGACCCTGCTTGTGCTGAATAGATCGCGAAAGGAGTGGGAACTACCGGGCGGCATGGTTGAGCCAGGTGAGACACCCAGGGAAGCGGCGGTCCGAGAATTCGTTGAAGAGACCGGCCAGACCGTTCCGGTCATTTCATTCGTGGGCGCAGCCAAGTTCCGGCTGATGCCTGACCGACGCTTGGAGTATTCCGCCGTCTATGTTTGCGGCCTCGTCGGCCGCATACCATTCGTCCCCAACGACGAGATCGCCGACGTCCGGTGGTGGGACGGGACGGAAATCTCCGCTCTGGCGGCTCTCGACGCTGAAATCTGTCGGCTGGTGCAGTGCGGTGAGCACTGCCAGCCGCCGCAGAGCGCTCCGCGCTGATCTGCCCCAGTGCGTGCGGCGGGCTGGCCAACGGAAGAGTCACATCGTGTGACGCCGTGACGTCCTCGGCACCTTCGGGTTGTCGACAGAGTTATTGAGGCCCGGTCGGGCCGTACGTGGTCATAGATCCACGACACGGAGCGTGCTCAGTCCTGTGGCACGAAGAACGTTGGCATGGTCTCCTCGATCTTGGCGGTGAGTTCATCAATGATTGCGGTGGGCCAGCCGAAGTAGGACGTTGTGTAGGTGAGGGCGTTGTAGAACGCGGCGATTGCTGCCCTCGCCGCGTTCTCAGCGGAACCCAAGCCAACACGAAGGTAGGCCACCTGGTGGCCTGTCACTGGGTCTTCAGCCCATTCGCGTCGTTGGCGGGCAGGGTAGAGGGTCGGGTGAGTCATGTTGGACAGAAAGCCGTAGATTCCGGTCCCCGCACGACCGTCGATTGTCCCGCCGTAGCTCTGGGTCAGTTCGTACATCCAGAGAACGACAGCTTCCAGGTTGGGTAGGGTCTGTCCGTTCAAGGTCCGGTTCCCCAAGGCCGCTGTGGTCGTGCCGGGAAAGCGAGCGATGATCTCACCCTTCAGCGCCGTGTAATGCTGGTCGGCCAGCAGGTGACTTGGGTGCGTCTTGGCGCGCATCCGACCGGCGTTCTTCTTCGCCTCTTCCGCGCTCACGAGCTCCTCAAGGTAGGCGCGGGCAAGCCTGTTCTCGGACGATTCGTTGGGGTCTTCGCCGAGTACCCACACAGCGTGTGCACAGTTCTCGATGGTTGAACGGATGAGCGGTGGCGTCGGGAAGATGACCTCACAGCTCGCATAAAGGCTCGCGAGTCCGCCGAGGTGGCCGCTCGCTGTGAGTAGGTAGGTCTGCACGACCTCCGCGATTAGCCTATGCCCGGTCTCTCCTCGCGGCTCGGCGACTGCGGGGTCTGGCGAGGGAAGTTCCGCCGCAGCGTGTGCGGCGGGGGATCGCTGCGCCGGCGTCCAATGGAAACGGTCGGCCGTCTCGAAGAAGGCATCACGGCAGGCGACGAACAGGCTTGCGATCTCGCCCAGTCGGAGGTACGGCAATGGCGAGGTCAACAGGCGCCGGCTGGTTCGCGGTACGCCGATCACCGGCACTACGTCGTTGCCGCGAGCCCGGCCGATCTGCGGGGCCGGTCCGCGGTATGGTCCGGCTTGATCGCTGGTTGAGCCTCCTACTTAAGTCGTAAGTCGAGTGTGGTCCTGCGCCAGATGGCGCGGCGGTGCCGCTGCAGCAGGCTCTCGGGTATGAACCAGAGCGATGCACCAGAGCAGACTCCTTCCCGGTCCTACCTGTCCCGGCCGGCTTTCCGCCTGCGGCGTCTCGGTGCCGCCCTGGCAACCGCGGTCGTCGTCGGGGCGGGCGTCGTCGGCTGCGGTGCCGGTGCCGCGCAGGAGCCGGCCCCGACGAGCGACACCCCGGCGGCAGCCGTCGAACCGGGCGTGCTGAACGCCAGCGACGTGAACGCCTGGCTCGACGAGATGCTCCCGGCCGCGCTGGAAGCCAATGACATCGCCGGGGCAACGGTCGCCGTCGTCAACGACGGTGGGACCGTCACCACCCGGGGGTACGGCCACGTCGACACCGGTGGCGAGGGCACCGAGCCGGTGCCGGTCGACCCCGAGCGGCACCTGTTCCGGATCGGGTCGGTGTCGAAGCTCGCCACCGCCACCGCCGCGATGCAACTCGTCCAGGACGGCAAGGTCAACCTCGACGCCGACATCGCCGGCTACCTCGACTTCACCATCCCCCGCAACTTCGACGAGCCGATCACCCTGCGGCACCTGCTGACCCACACCGCCGGGTTCGAGGAACGGATCGCCGGCCTCATCGGCAAGGAAGGCACCGAGGCCGTCCTACGCGACGCTCTGGTCACCGACCCGCCGGAGCAGATCTACCGGCCGGGCACCGTGCCGGCCTACTCCAACTACGGCAACTCGCTCGCCGGATACATCGTCGAACGGGTCAGTGGCATCCCGTTCGAGGAGTACGTCGACCGTAACGTCTTCGACCGCCTCGGCATGACATCGTCCTCATTCGCCCAGCCGCTCCCCGCCGACCTGGCAGGCCGCGTTTCGAACGGATACGACAACGCGTCGTCCCCCGCCGGGTACTTCGAGATCATCGGCACCCCGCCCGCCGGGTCGATGAGCGCCTCGGCCCCGGACATGGCCCGCTTCATGCTCGCCCACCTGGGCGAACCCGTCGGCGACACCCCGATCCTGGACAAGCCGACGCTCGACCTGATGCACCAGCCAGCGCTCGACGCCACCACGCTCGGCACCCTCGCCGGTGCACCCCGGATGACCCTCGGGTTCTTCGACGAGAGCCGCAACGGCCACCGGATCATCGGCCACGGCGGCGACACCCTCTACTTCCACACCCACCTACAGATCTACCCGGACGAGGGCGCCGGCCTGTTCATCTCGCTCAACAGCACCGGTACGTCGGGGCTGGCCAACCACAAGCTGCGACAGGAGCTGACGAAAGCCTTCGCCGACCGTTACTTCCCGGCGGTGCCCGGCGCGGCGGCGAACAACGTGCCGGCGACCGAACTGGCCGCTCCGACCACCGACGCCTCGGGCACGGCCGAGCGGGCCGCGATGGCCGCCGGCACCTACGAGAGCTCCCGCGCGATCGAGAGCAACTTCCTGACCGTGATCGGCCTGTCCGGGCGTACCACGGTGAGCGTCCGCGATGACGGCCGGCTGCTGCTCGAACCGCGTCCGATGTCCGATACCGCCGCCGTCTACGAAGAGATCGAACCCTGGGTCTGGCGCGAGGTGGGCGGCCAGGAGACGATCGCGATGCGAGCCGTCGACGGCCGGGTCGACGCGATCGTTTTCGACTCCGCGTTCGCCCTGGTGCCCGTCGATACCGCACGCAGCACCTATCTGGCCATCCCGGTGATCGTCGGCTCGGTGGTCATCCTCCTGCTCACCGTCCTGGCCTGGCCGATCGGGGCGATCGGTCGCCGGCTGCGGCGGCGGGCACCGCGTGATCGAGCTGGACGCACCGCGCGCATCCTCAGCCGCGTCGCAGTCGGCTGCGCCCTGCTCGCGGTCGGCGGCTGGGTGGGAAGCCTGATGCTCATCATGGGCCTGGAGGATCTCTCCACCGTCTCGATGCGGAGCGTGCAGGTGGCCCAGCTGATCGGCCTGCTCGGGGTGATCCCCGCAGCGGTCCGGCTGGTGGACGACGTCCGCCGGCGGGTCGGCTGGTCGCGGACCGCCGGCAGCGCGCTGGTCCTGCTGGCCCTCGCCGGTACGGGATGGTTCGCCGTCGAGTTCATGCTGCTCTCGCCGAACATCTCCTACTGACGGTTTCGACCGATCCCTTCCCGACCCACCCCTCCCCGATCCGTCTCGATCTGCGAGCAGAGGATGCTGACACGGTGAACGATCACATCGAGGACGGCCCGGTCACCGCCGAGCCAATTGGTCCGGCGGACCAGCCCCGGCTGACGAAGCGGGTGGACGTACTGCTCGCCAACCTCGGGGTGACCGGGCGGTTCGCCCGGGACTGTCTGCTCGCGGCCGTCGTCGCCGGGCTGACGTTCACATTGATGGCGGCTCTGTTCCGGGGCGCGACGTCACCGGGCGAAATCGTGGTAGACCCGGTGCGGGCCTGGCTGCTCGTCGCCCTCGGGGTCGGGCAGGCGCTGCTGCTCTGCCTGCGCCGGGTCCGCCCGCTGCTCTGCCTCGCCGGCATCGTCGGCCTTCAGGTCGCCATGATCACCCTGTCCCCACCAGACGCGACGATCCGGGCATTCGCACCGTTTATCGTCGCGTACACCATCGGGGTTCTGCTGCCGGCCCGGACGGCGTTCGTGCTGGTCGGCGCGGCGGTGGCGATCGAGGCGACAGCGGCGTTCGGCACCGCCGCCGTCACGACGCCGGACCTTCTGCTGTCGGCTGTCGGCCCTGCCGGGTCGAGCGCACTGTCCAATCTCGCTGCGGTCCTCGTCGGCAACTACGTGGCGACCCGCCGACGCTACACGCAGCTGCTACGCCTGCAGGCCGCCGAGGCGGTCCGGGCCCAGCAGGCGAAGGTGCAGGCCGCGCTCGGCGCGGAACGCACCCAGATGGCTCGGGAACTGCACGATGTCGCCGCCCACCACCTGTCCGGCATGGTGGTGCAGGCGGCGGCGGTCCACCGGCTGATCGACCGGGACCCGGACGCGGCGAAGGCCGGCGTGGCCTGGATCCGGTCCCAGGGCAAGGAAACCCTGAACAACCTGCGGCTGGTGGTCGGGGTGCTGCGCGGCACCCCGGCCGACAGCAGCGGCGGCGGCGACACACCTGGCCACCATGGCGAAGGAAGCGCTCCGGTGCCAGGCTTGGCCGTGCTCGACGACCTGGTCCGGACCGCTCGGGACCTGGGCACACCGGTCGAGTTCGTGGGTGAAGGGCCGCCACGTCCGGTGCCGCCGATCGCCGACGTCGCTCTCTATCGGATGGTGCAGGAGTCGCTGTCCAATGCGCGGCAGCACGCGCCGGGCGCCCCGGTGCTGATCACGCTGCGCTACCTGCCGCGAGAGGTGTCGCTGGCGGTGGTGAACGATCCGCCAGCGCGGCGTCCCGAACCTGCGGCGCGCACCAGCAGCGGAGTCGGGCTGATCGGCATGCGGGAACGGGCGCAGTTGATCGGCGCACGTTTCGCGGCCGGGCCGACGACCGAAGGCGGCTGGTCCGTCACAGCGACGCTGACATCAAAGGGAGGGGACCCGTCGTGACCGGTGCTGGGAATGGGGCCGAGACTGGCGCTGGGACGATCCGAGTGATGCTGGTCGACGACCAGGCGGTGGTGCGGGCCGGTTTCCGGGTGCTCCTGGCGCAGGCGGACGACATCGAGGTGGTGGCGGAGGCGTCCAGCGGATCGTCAGCGGTGGCGGTGGCGGCCCGGCTGCGCCCCGACGTCATCTGCATGGATGTCCGGATGCCCGGCGGCGACGGGCTCACCGCGACCCGCGAGATCCTCGCCGGCTCGCCCGAGTCGCCGCCAGCCATCCTGGTGGTGACCACGTTCGACCTCGACGAGTACGTCTTCGGCGCACTCGAATCCGGGGCCAGTGGCTTCATCCTCAAGGACTGCGAGCCGGAGGACCTGATCGACGCGATCCGTCGGCTGGCGAACGGGTACGGTCTCGTCGACCAGGTCGTGACCCGCCGGGTGATCTCGGAGTTCGCCCGTCGGCGACCGGCAGCACCGCCCGCGTCCGCGGCGGCGCACCAGCTCACCCCGCGCGAAGCCGAGATCGTACGATTGCTCGCCAAAGGGCTGTCCAACAACGAAATCGCCGACGAGCTCTTCATCGAGACCAGCACGGTCAAGTCACACCTCGGGCGGGCGATGACCAAGATCGGCGTACGGGACCGGGTGCAGACCGTGGTGTGGGCGTACCAGAACGGGTTGGCCCCGAGCTGACAGTCGGTCGAGGACGGGGAGGGTGACGCCGGCGTGCAGGTAGAACTTGTAGATCGCGTCGCGCAACTCCCGGGCAACCCGCGCGGTCGCCGGCAAGACCCCGGCCAAACGCAACCGGTAGGTACGCCGGACCGGCGCGGCGAAGGATGTCAGCCGTGCGCTGGAGGCCAAGGACCGGGCGCTGGCCGGGATCAAGGTCCACATCACCAACCTCCCGGACCCCGACCCCGAGCAAGTCATCGCCGCCTCCAGCCGGTCGGGCCGATCTGGGAAGGCGGTGACCACGGCGAAGCCGACGTCCTGGCCTCCCGCTACCGACGCAGCCCGCAACTCGCCGACGGACTCGGCGCCCGGACCGTCGCCTTCCCCGCGATCGCCACCGGCGTGTGTGGCTTCCCTCCCGACCAGGCCGCCCGGATCGCCGTGGCAACGCTCAAGGCCACACCAACAGCGGTTCAACGGGTACGACTCGTCGCATTCGACGAGGACACCCGGGAACGCCCGCAAGCGGCAGCGCTCGGCAGCGACTGACACCTCCGCAGCTGCCACGAGTCGGGCGCTACCGAGCGTAACGGAGATCGTAGTGTCGGGTGCGCGACCATGCCGATGAGCGTGCACTATGCGCGTGTGTGAAGCGTGGACGATGACCGAACGGCCTTGCTCTGATCGGGGCCGGATCGAGTTTCGACGTCGAGGTGTCGATTTCGCGGCTCGCCGTTCGTCTTACTGCGAATCTCGTACCGACGAGGAGGTAGCGATGAAGTACGTCATGCTCATCTACCAAGGCCCGGCGCTCGAACGGCAGTCCGCGCTTACCGAGGTGGAGCAGAAGCAGGTCTACGCCGACTACCAGGGGATCAACCAGGCACCGGGTGTCACCACCCTGCCGCCGCTGGGACTCGCCGAGAACGCGACCACCGTGCGGGTCGAAGGAGGCAAGATCCTGACGACCGATGGCCCGTTCGTCGGGATGAAGGAGGCCGTGGGTGGCCTGTTCATCCTTGAGGCCGACGACATCGACGCGGCCATCGAGGTGGCCGCCCGCGTCCCGGCGGCACGCTATGGCGGAGCCGTCGAGATCCGGCCCTCGGAAGTGTATTGGTAACGGCACTCGACGAGATCTTCCGCGACGAGTGGGGGCGCGTCCTGGCCACCCTCATCGGCGTCCTCGGCGACTTCGACCTCGCCGAGGACGCCGCGCAGGAGGCGTTCGTCATCGCCGCCGATCATTGGCCACGCGACGGCGTGCCAACCAACCCGCGCGCCTGGCTGGTCCGCACGGCGCGTAACCGCGCTACCGACCGCATCCGCCGTGACCGTGCCTTCGCCGCCAGGCTCGGCCTGCTCGTCGCTGCCCAGGAGGTCGAGATGCCCGTGGACACCACCACTTTTCCCGACGAACGCCTGGAACTCATCTTCACCTGCTGTCACCCGGCGCTCGGCATCGAGGCGCAGGTCGCGCTTACGCTGCGTACCCTCGGGGGCTTGACCACCGACGAGATCGCCCGCGCCCTGCTCGTCCCGGAGCGCACCATGGCGCAGCGTTTGGTGCGGGCCAAACGTAAGATCAAGGCGGCGGGGATCCCGTTCCGGGTCCCGCCGGATCACCTGCTCCGCGAGCGTCTCGACGCCGTACTCGCCGTCGTGTATCTGATCTTCAATGAGGGTTACGGCGGTCGCGACGAGCTCGCGGCCGAGGCGATCTGGCTGGGACGTGCACTGACCGAACTGCTTCCCGACGACCCCGAGGTTCGCGGGCTCCTGGCGATGATGCTCTTGCACGACTCTCGCCGCGAGACGAGGTTCAACGACGGCGAATTGGTGCTGCTCGAAGATCAAGATCCGTCACGGTGGAACACCACGCAGATCGCCCAGGGACGTGCCGGACTCAACCAGGCGATCGCTTTGGGCGGTCGCGGGCCCTACGTCCTCCAGGCCGCGATCGCCTCGCTGCACGCCGAGACGCCGTGCGACTGGGCGCAGATCGCCGCCCTGTACGGCGAGCTCACCCGCCTGACCGCCTCGCCGGTCGTCGAGCTGAACCGCGCCATCGCCGTCGCCGAGACCGAAGGACCACAGGCCGGTCTGCGTATCGTCGACGAACTCGGTCTGGAGGACTTCCGCTACCTGCACTCAACTAGGGCCGAGCTGCTGCGACGGCACGGGCGCACCGATGAGGCGCGCGACGCCTATCGACGTGCGAGGGAACTCACCGAGGACGGAGCCGAACGGCGCTTCCTCGAACGCCGGCTAACGGAACTTGCCAACGGAACAGGTCCCGGTAGCGACCCGGCAGCACCGGATTGAGTCCTGACCAGGGTCCTGGCACCTAGCGCCAGTTGCCGGCCAGCCCTACGGCCCTCCCGAGTGACCGGCGACATCGCCGCACCTGTGCCGGTGCGGCGTCGGATGCACACTCTTGTCACCGAACACCCCGTGCCTCCTGGCCGGCCGTGCCCAGGATCCCGCGCCGGACCGAGCTCGCTTTCGGCCTCCGCTTCGACGTGGTGGGCCCTGAACGATCGGGCCTTGGTGCGACTGCTGAACATTCGGTCATAGTGGACGCCCTGTGCGCCCGCCCGCGCGTATACCGTGACGGGCAAGCATAGGCAGGTATCAATTGCAGAGGGGGGCGTCGACATGGCGTTATCAAAACGGGTGGCCCTTGCGGCATCCTGGCTGGTAGCGGGAGTGGGCGCGCTGACCGCCCTCGCCATGATCTCTGTGGTGCCCGGTAGCGCCTCGGCGGACACCGTGGCAGTTGGATGCCGGGCGACGGCGCGTACCGACTCGCATTGGGGCAATGGTCCGACGAGCGGCGCGGTCGTCGTCGTCACGGTCACCAACACCGCGACGACGCCCGCGACGACCTGGTCGGTGACGTGGACGCTGGCGGACGGCCAACGGGTCGTCAACGCGTGGAACGCCACGGTCAGCACGTCGGGCCAGACGGTGACCGCGGTCAACCTCGCATGGAACGGCAGGCTGGCTCCGGGTGCCTCCACGACGTTCGGGATGCAGCTGGCCGGCTCGAGCTCGGCACCGGCGTTGAGCTGCAGTAACAATGCCGTGTCACCGCCCTCCTCGCCGCCAGTCTCCAGCTCGCCGCCGGGGCCTGAGGACGTCAGGGTCACCGAGGCCGACACCCGCACCGCAGTGACCCTGGTTCTCGGGCAGACGCTCGGCGTGTCCCTGCCGTCGAGCTACCTACCGTTGACGTCCACCAGCCCGGCGTTGACCCTCGTGTCGAGCAGCGGCGGATACCCCACCGGTCAGCCGCTGACCGCGCTGTTCCGGGCGGTCGGTACCGGTTCGCTCGACCTGTCCACGGTGAGCGACGACCCGTGCTTCCACACGACGCCACCGTGTGCGAGACCGGTCCTGCAGTGGACGGTTCACGTCAACGTCGTCCCCGCGTCGCCGGCCGGAGACGTCAACCTAACCCAGGCCGCGAACCGGACCACGGTCAATCTGGTCGTCGGGCAGACACTCGGCGTGTCGCTACCCGCGAACTACCGGCCGTTCACGTCCGTGAACCCTGCGTTGACCCTCGTGTGGACCACCGGTGGTTACCCCACCGGGCAGCCGCTCAGGGTGCTGTTCCGGGCGGTCGGGGGCGCCTCGTTCGACCTTTACACGCAGACCGACACGGCGTGCAACCACGACCCCACCCCGTGCCCCGGCCCATACCAGCCGTGGACGGTACGCATAAACACCCTCTACCCGCCGCCGTCCCGCTGACCGGGCCACAACGACAAGTCGATCACCATGCACCTCGCCGCCACGCGCGCGCCGGCACCGGCGATGATCGTCAGGTATCGGCGCACTCAGGGGAGGCGAATGCCGGGCCTGCGATTGACGCGCCGGCCACAACGGGCGCATGACTCCTACGTCCTGGCGTACTCGCCGTGGCCGCCACCGCTGCCACATCAGCCCGCCGCCGACGCCGTGGACGTACCGAGCTTGGCCGTGTGGGCCGTGGATGTCCAAGCCGCACTGACCCTCCTGGGACGGATCCACGACAGCCGGCACGTCGGACTTCCACACCCGGATCGGCGCTACGCGAGGCTCACCGACCTGGACTCCGCAGGCGCCGACCTCGATCGGGCCGCGATGCTCGACTGCGGCATGACCGGTCGGAGACCCGTACCAACCCCGGCCGGATCCGGGAGCGGGCGTCCCCCGAGAACAGTCGGCCTCGAGGACGTCGCGTCCCGCCTTGGTGGCGACCCCGACGATCTCGAAGTGCTTGACCTGTCCGAAGCCTACGAGATCGGCCCGAACGACGGATGGGTCCTGCATCTCGATCAGGTAGGCCCTGCTGTCACCATTTTCGAAGACAACGGCTTCCAGGGAGCCCGCCCGGAGGTGCTGCGAGCGTTCAGCGTCGACGCGGAGGTTCGCAGTGCCTGGTGGAACGTCAACGCGGTGACACGGTTCAGCTTTGCCACGCAGGGCGAGCTCATCACCGCGATGGAAGCTGGCTGGACACGCGGAGGCGTCAGACCCGACGCGCTCGACGCCGAGCTTGCTGATCGCTACGGCGCCATGCGTACTCCCAGTCTGTGGGTGGCAGGAATGCTCGCTGCGGTCGAGCGCCGTACCGGTATCCGTCTTGATTGCGACCAGCGTGCTGAGGTGTCGTAGCCGCGGACTAGGACGTGTCCTGCCGACCTGTGAGTGGGGGTTGATCGTTGACGATGTGCCGGTGGTACGTCGTGGTGAGTTGACCGATGAGGCGTGGGTGGTGATCGCGCCGCTGCTTCCCGAGTCGGGCGGTTCGAGGGGCGGTGGCGGGATCATCGGCAGGTCATCAATGGGATTCTGTGGAAGCTGTGTACGGGCGCGCCGTGGCGTGACCTGCCGGAACGCTTCGGGCCGTGGAAGACCTGCCATGAGCGCCTGCGGCGGTGGAGCGCTGACGGCACGTGGGATCGGATCCTGGCCGCGGTGCAGGTCCATGACGACGGCACACCGGTGCAGTGGACGATCAGTATCGACTCGTCGATCGTGCGGACGCACCAGCATGCCGGCGCCCGCAAAAAAGGGGCTCCGCAACAAGTCCGGCGACGCCTGGTGCGCGAGATGGCGAGGCCATCGGCCGATCCCGTGGAGGGCTGAGCACGAAGATCCACCTCGCGGTCGACGGACGCGGCCGACCATTGTCGCTCCTGCTCACCCCCGGTCAGGCCGGCGACAATCCCCAGCTCCTGACGTTGCTCGACGCGATCCGCGTCAACGAGCCCGGACCCGGACGACCCCGCAAGCGCCCCGAGGTGCTCATCGCCGACAAGGGCTACGCGCTTGACTCGACGCGTCGAGCCCTGCGGCAGCGAGGAATCCGGCACGTCATCCCCGAACGCAGCGACCAGGTCCGCCCGCCGGGCAGCCAAAGGCAGCACCGGCGGACGACCACCAGCCTTCGACAAGGCGATCTACAAGAAGCGCAACGTCGTAGAACGCTGCTTCAACCGGCTCAAACAGTGGCGTGACCTGGCCACCCGCTACGCCAAACGCGCATCCCCTTACCGCGCGAGCCTCATCCTGATCGCTGCCGTCATCTGGCTTCCATGATCGACAGGACAGACCCTAGGCAGTCGCGGCCGGGGCGTACTCGGGCTCGCGACCCTCGCTCGCATCCGTGGCGTTGTTGGCGTCCGCTGTGGAGCGCCGCACTACCAGCGCCAGCCCGGCGATGACGATGGCGGCCGCGGCCAGCTCCGTCACGCCGACGGGCTCATCCAGCAGCAGCCACGCCGCGCTGAGCCCGAAGACAGGCACCAGGAGGCTGAACGGCGCCACTCTCGCGATCGAGTACTGGGCGATCAGCCGGTTCCAGATGCCGAAGCCGACGAGGGTCGACACGTACGCGATGTACGCCACGGCTAGCAGTCCGCGCCCCGACAGGCCGGTGATCGCATCGAGCACCGCCTGTCCGCCGTCGACCACGCCGGCCAGGCCGAGCAGCGGTAACGGCGGTACCAGGCTCGACCAGACCAGCAGCGAGAGCGGTCGCGTCTCGCCGCTGGCCCGCATGACTAGGTTTGCCGTGGCCCAGCTGGCCGCCGCGAACAGCGTCAGCGCGAAGCCGATCACCGTAGCGTGGCCGCCGCTGCCGATTGCCAGCACCCCGATCCCGACCGATCCGACCAGTACGCCGGCCACCTGCGCCCGCGCCGGCCGCTCGCCGAGCACTGCCGCAGCCAGCAGCACCGACATGAGCGCCTGCGCCTGCAGCACCAGCGAGGCCAGACCGGCGGACATGCCGGCTGCGAGCGCCGTGAACAGTGCGCCGAACTTCAGGACGCCGAGCACCAGCCCGTAGGCGATCACGTAGCGGAGCCGGGCGCTGGGGCGCGGCACCAGGAAGACCAGCGGCACCGCCGCCGCGACGAAGCGCAGCGCGGTCAGCACGAGCGGCGGCAGGTCGCGCAGGCCCAGCTCGATGGCGACGAAGTTGACGCCCCAGATAGCGGCGACGAGCAGGGCGAGAAGTCGGTGTGATGCTTTCATACCGGCTACGCTGCCCGAGGCAACGCTTAAGGACCAGTTCAACGTTCTTCATCGCTGATGTAGCGTGGCTACATGAATCTTGACGTACGCCGGCTCCGCGTGCTGCACGAGGTTGCGCTGCGCGGCAGCGTCACCGCCGCCGCCGCGGCGCTGCACGTCACTCCGTCGGCGGTCTCCCAGCAGCTCGTTCAGCTGTCCCGAGAGGCCGGGCACGAACTGGTCGAGCGGGCCGGGCGCGGGATCGTCCTCACCCCTGCCGGCCAGGTGCTGGCCAGCCACGCGAAGGACGTGCTGGGCGCGGTGGAGCAGGCGGTGGCCGGGCTCGCCGCGCTCCGCCACGGCGTCAGCGGTACGGTGCGGGTCGGCGCGTTCGCGTCCGCAGCCGGCGCGCTGGTGGCCCCCTCCGCCGCACGCCTGCGGGCGAAGCACCCAAAACTAGACGTGCGGGTGATCGAGGCCGAAGACCAGCAGAGCCGCCTCGACCTACGCTCCGGCACCCTCGATGTAGTGGTGCTGCAGGAGTACGACCACGTGCCCGCGCCGCTGGTCAATGACCTGGACCGGCATCCGGTCACCACCGACCCGATGCACCTGATCACCCCGGTCGCGTGGCGCCGTCGCACCGGCCGGCTGAGCGAGCTGAGCGACGTGCCATGGATCGCCAGCGCCGAGCACACGCCGTGTCTACGGTCCACATTGCACGCTTGCCGGCTCGCCGGCTTCGAGCCGGACATCAGGCACCGTGCCGTCGACTTCGCGCTCACGCTGGACCTCGTCGCGGCCGGGCTGGGCGCCGCGCTGGTGCCGGAGTTGGCACTGCGCCACGTGCCAGCCGGGGTGCACGTGGAGCCACTGGTCGAGCCGGTCACCGAGCGGCGCATCTTCGCAGTCACCCGCGCCCTCGGTGGCACGCCGCAACGGCCCGCGGTGGACGCCCTCCTGGCGGAGCTGAGCGGCCCGACCGGCGTCCCCCGTGGACAGCTTGCGCCGATCATCGCCTGATGTACGTGCTTTGACCCCCGGTCGACGAGCATTCGGCCATGATCGGGGCAACGGACGTTGCCGTCAGTCCGCGCGCACGTCAAGCCCGAGGTCGGTGGCGATGACCAGGAAGTTCAAGCAACACGGGAAGCGAGCTCTTCACATCGTCAATGTCGCCGACCGCAGTGCCTAGGCTGATCGTCAGCGAGGAAACATCCTGGTCATCGACTTGTACAGGTCCTCGACAATACGGGCAGCCATCAGGCACGGGCGGTCTCTGGCGTGACTTCATCTCCCGCCATTTGGTCACCGGCGGTTGAGCCGTCGAGTCGGCCCCAGCTCATGATCACGTGCACGGATCTGCCGCAGACAAGGCGCGCTGTCAGCTCAGCCAGGTGATCGGCAGCCCATCAACGCAGCCGTCCACCAGCGTCGGCGGACCGCCAGGCAGCGCCACCTCCGGCACCGCTCACACGAGCAGGGCCCACCGAGGGCGTACCTGATCCGGCCGATCACCGCGGCCCTCGGGGCGCTCGGCCGTCACGCACGACGACGGCCGCACCCACCAGACGCCCACGATCCACCAGGTCACGGCGCGTTCGCAAAGGGGGTTCGTGTACCGCCACATCCGCTCTCACGTCTGGCCCAGCTCAGGAGCTATGGGTGGGGCGGGCGGGACTCGAACCCGCGACCGAGGGATTATGAGTCCCCTGCTCTAACCGGCTGAGCTACCGCCCCGAAACACCGCGCCGGATCTTATCCCGCTCGGCGATCAGCAGCCAGCACCGTGCCGGCCGGTGCCCACGCCTGCACCAGCACGATGGGCTACAGGAATATAACAGCGTGCTCGGGTACGACTGTCAGCCGGCGCGCAGCTCGTCCAGCACCGCGCCGGCGGCTCGCCATCCGCTGGCGAGGGCGCCCTGGATCGATGGGCTGTCCCGGTGGTCACCGGCCACGAACAGGCCCTCTCCCAACGACACGGGCTTGCGTAGCCGTCCCTGCGGTGGCGGTGCGGCGGGCAGCGCCTGGGGCACGGCCACGGTGGTGAGGTGGGTCCAGTCGGCGGTGGATCGGCCGTACAGCCGGGTCAACTCGGCCCGGATGGTCGGCTCGGGTGGGGCGGTCGGGCCGACCACCGAGGTGGCCACCAGGTGCCGGCCGGCGGGGGCGTAGGTCGCCGTGGCGTTGCTGAGCACCACCGTGTTCGCCACGATCTCGCGCCGGTCGCCGTCGACGAGCAGGATCGGCTCGGTGAGCGGCGGCTCGGGAGCGCTGTGGTAGTAGGTGGTGTAGCTGTGCATGCGTACCGTCGCCAGGGCCGGCAGCAGCGCGGGCGCCGCGGGTGGGTCGACGGCGACCACGACGGCCCGGCAGTGGATGTCGCCGGCCTGGGTGCGGACCCGGCCGGGCGCGACAGCCGCGACCGGGGTGTCCAGGTCGAGCAGGTCGGCGGGCAGCGGGTCGGCGATGGCCCGGGGCAGCGCCGCCATGCCCTCGGCGGGCAGGCCGATCCGGCCGCGGGCGAAGGAGCGCAACACCATCGCGAGTACGTGGCTGGACGTGGCCAACTCCCGGTCGATGAACACACCGGACAAAAATGGCCGCAGCAGCTCCTCGATGATGGCGTCGGAGAGGCCCGCCCGGCGCAGTGCCGTCTCGGCGCTGGTCTCCGGCGCGGCGAGCAGCCGGGACACCGGCAGGGTGGCGCAGCCGGTCGCGAGCGCGGCGAAGCGGAGCCGGTCGAGCAGGGAGCCGACTCCGGCGAGCGCGGTGCCGGGGGCGCCGGTCGGTTCGCGCAGCGGGTTGACCAGCCGCAGCAGGTCGTCGCCTCGGCGCACCAGCACGCCGGAGGTGAAGTACCCGAGGTGCAGCCGGTCGGTGTCGAGCAACGTGCCGAGCTGCGGGTAGGCGGTGTTGAGCACCTGGAAGCCCCGGTCGATGAGGTAGCCGTCGACGACGTCGGTGGCGACCCGGCCGCCGAGCCGGCCGCTGGCCTCCAGCAGCCGCCAGGGCACGCCGGCGCGGTGCAGCCGGCGGGCGGCGGCGAGGCCGGCCAGGCCGCCGCCGACGATGACCACGTCCGTCTCAGCCAGCATCGCGCGCCTCCCGCTCACCGTTCGCCCGGGACAACCGGCCCGGCCACCAGATCTTCGGCCCGATGTCGTACGCGAGCGCGGGCACCAGCAACGACCGGACGATGATCGTGTCGATCAGTACCCCGATCGCGACTGCCGTACCCAGCTCGACGAGCAACACCAGTGGCAGCACGGCGAGGGCGGAGAAGGTCGCGGCGAGCACGATGCCGGCAGAGGTGATCACTCCGCCGGTGACGGCGAGGCCGGCGAGCACACCGGCGCGGGTTCCGCGCTTGACCGACTCCTCCCGCACCCGGCTGGTCAGGAAGATGTTGTAGTCGATGCCGAGGGCGACCAGGAAGACGAACGCGAACAGCGGGAACGACGAGTCCACCCCGGGAAAGTCGAACACGTGCCGGAACAGCAGCGCGCAGAGGCCGAGGGTCGCCGCGAAGCTGAGCAGCACGGTGCCGATCAGCAGCAGCGGGGCGAGCAGCGCGCGCAGCAGCAGGGCCAGGATGACCGCGATGACCACCAGCACCACCGGGATGATGACGTTCTGGTCGCGCTTCGCGGCGTCGGAGGTGTCCACGTTGATCGCGGTGAAGCCGCCGACCACCGCGTCCGCGCCAGCCACCCGGTGTACGGCGACACGCAGCTCCCGGATGGTCCGCTCGGCGCCGTCGCTGTCGGGCGGGTCGGCCAGGGTCGCCTCCAGTTGCACCCGCCCGTCGACGACCTTGGGTGGGGCGTTCTCCTCGGGTGGGCCGGTCTGCGGGCCGGCGGTGAAAGGGCGGACGGCGGCGACGCCGGGCACGCCCTGCGCCACCTGGGCGACCTGTTGGGCCGTCTGTTGGGTGGTGAAGATGGTGGCCGGGCTGCCCGTGCCGGCGGGGAAGTGTCGGGCGATCACCTCCTGGCCGTCCACCGAGTCGGTGCGCTGGGTGAACAGGTCGGACTGCCCGAGCGTGGTGGCACCGAGCTGGGTGAGGCCCAGCGTGAGGGCGGCCAGCACGACGGCGGTGCTCAGCCAGATTGGTCGGGCGTGCCGGGCCACGAACCCGGCGACGCGGCTCCAGATGCCGTGCTCGGCGCGCGGGTCGGCCTGGTCGGCTCGGGGCCGTCGCGGCCAGAACGCCCACCGGCCGCCCAGCACCAGCAGGGCGGGCAGGAAGGTCAGCATCACCAGCAGGGTGGCGGCGATGCCGATGGCGGCGACCGGGCCGAGCGCCCGGTTGGAGTTGAGGCTGGACAGCAGCAGGCAGAGCAGGCTGACGATGACAGTGCCGCCGGAGGCGATGATGGCGGGCGCGGCGCCCCTCCAGGCCGTCCGCATGGCGTCCCACGGTCGGTCGTGGCGGTGCAGCTCCTCCCGGTAGCGGGCGATCAGCAGCAGCGCGTAGTCGGTGCCCGCCCCGAAGACGAGCACGGTGAGGATGCCCTGCGCCTGCCCGTTGAGCTTGACCACGTCCGCGTCGGCGAGCAGGTAAACGAAGACCGAGGCCAGGGCGTACGACATGCCGGAGGCGAGCAGCGGGAAGATCCAGAGCACCGGGCTGCGGTAGACCACCAGCAGGATGACGAGCACCACCACCAGGGTGACAAGCAGCAGTGGCCCGTCGATGGCGGAGAACACCTTGATCAGGTCGGCGAGCAGGCCGGCGGGTCCGGAGACGTCCACGGTGAGCCCGTCCCGGTCACCGCCGGTGATGTCGCGGAGCCGTTCGACTACCGCTTCGATCTCCTCCCCCTCGGCGTCGTCCACCGGCACGACGACCTGGAGGGCCTGGCCGTCCTCGCTCGGGATGGGCGGCGGCAGCGGGGTGAGCACGCCGGGCACCTGGGCGAACCGGGCGGCGTCGGCGCTGACCCGCTGCCGGTCCGCGTCGGTGATCCCGGCCGGCCGCTCGTAGACGACAAGCGCCGGGATGGTCTGCCGGTCGACGAAGTCGTCGGTGAGGTCCTGGGCGCGGGTCGCCTCGGCGTTGGTGGGCAGGAACGCCGCGTTGTCGTTGGTGGCGACCTCGCTGAGGCGCCCGGCGTACGGGCCGGCCACGCCGCCGATCACCAGCCAGGCCAGCACGACCGCCACCGCGATCAGCGTGGCCCGGCCGCCCCGTCCCGACATCCGCACTCCCCCCATGGATCGACGCGGTGGAGTTTGCGTCAACGCCGACCATCCTGCCGGCCCAGCAGGTCGGAAGGACCGAAACCGGAATCCCAACGGCGTCGATCAAGGAGTTGTGGTGGTGGACGAAAGGCTCAATCACCACTCAACCCGGCACCACAACTCCATGATCGACCGGGGCGGGGGCGGGAGGGGGTACGAGAACGCCCGTCGGCCGGGGGCCGACGGGCGTTGGGTGGAGAAGCTCCCCCGATTGGACTCGAACCAATAACCTGCCGGTTAACAGCCGGCTGCTCTGCCAATTGAGCTACAGGGGATCGTGCACCGCTCGGCCCCGGACCATGCTGGTGCCGTGCGACGGGAAAAGAATACAGGACATCCCCCGGTGGTGGTCCAGTGGGTTCCGCCCCGCACGCCGCTGATCGAGGTGCCCAGGCCAGCGCCCGCAACGCATCGACAATTAGGGTAAATCGTCATCCCGGCACAAGTATGCGTGAGCGGGGAGCAGGATGGGTAGTTAGCTGCGGACAGAGGACGCAGGCGCGAACAGGTCGCCTTCCGACGGGGCAACTCGCCGAGGCGACGGCGCGTCAGGTACGGAAGGAGCCGCCATGCGCGGAAAGATCATGTTTCTTGGCGGGCTGGCTGCGGGATTCGTCCTGGGCGCCCGTGCCGGCCGGGAAAAGTACGAGGAGCTCGTGGTCAAGGGCCGCAAGGTGCTCGACCACCCGACCGTCCAGGAGGCGGCCGGGGTCGCACAGGCCCAGGCCAACAAGCTCTACAGCGAGGGCAAGGACAAGCTCGGCCAGACCAAACTGGCCGAGAAGCTGGGCACCGGCAACGGCAGCACCGGCAAGCAGGAGCTGACCGCCGCCGACGACGCGTTCGCCGGCACGCCCGCCACCGTGGGCGCCAAGGCGGGCACCAGCACGGTCGGCACGACCTCCGGGTCGCCGTCGGCCACCAACACCCCCCGCACCAAGCCGTCCGGCTCGGGCACGAACGCCAGCACGCTCTGACCAATCGCACGTCGACGGGCCGGTCGCCGCAGGGCGACCGGCCCGTGGTCTGTCCGGAGTCCGGTCAGTCCTTGCTGCTGAACGCCGCGTCGAAGGCCGCGCTCGGGGCGTCGAAGGCGAGCCGGCGGACGAACTGCAACGCCTCCGGGGCGCCGAGCAGCCGGTCCATCCCGGCGTCTTCCCACTCGACCGAGATCGGGCCGGTGTAGCCGATCGCGTTCAGCGCGCGGAAGCAGTCCTCCCAGGGCACGTCGCCGTGCCCGGTGGAGACGAAGTCCCACCCGCGGCGCAGGTCGGCCCAGGGCAGGTGCGAGGCGAGCCGGCCACGCCGGCCATCCCCGGTACGGACCTTGGCGTCCTTGCAGTCCACGTGGTAGATCCGGTCGGCGAAGTCGAAGATGAAGTTCACCGGGTCCAGCTCCTGCCAGACGAAGTGCGACGGGTCCCAGTTCAACCCGAACGCGGGCCGGTTGCCGATCGCCTCCAGCGTCCGCTTCGTCGTCCAGTAGTCGTACGCGATCTCGCTGGGGTGCACCTCGTGCGCGAACCGCACCCCCACCTCGTCGAACACGTCGAGGATCGGGTTCCACCGGTCGGCGAAGTCCTGGTAGCCGCGCTCGATCATCGACGGCGGCACCGGCGGGAACATCGCCAGGGTGTGCCAGATCGACGACCCGGTGAAGCCGACGACGGTCTTCACGCCGAGCTTCGCCGCCGCCCGCGCGGTGTCCTTGATCTCCTCGGCGGCCCGCTGGCGAACCCCCTCGGGCTCCCCGTCGCCCCAGATGCGGCCGGGCAGGATGTCCTGGTGCCGCTCGTCGATCGGGTGGTCGCAGACCGCCTGACCGACCAGGTGGTTGGAGATCGTGAAGACCTCGAGGTTGTGCTTCGCGAGAGTCTCCCGCTTGCGCTCGACGTACGAGTCGTCGGCGAGCGCCTTGTCGACCTCGAAGTGGTCGCCCCAGCAGGCGATCTCCAGGCCGTCGTAGCCCCACTCGGAGGCGAGCCGGCAGACCTCCTCGAAAGGCAGATCGGCCCACTGGCCGGTGAAGAGCGTGATGGGTCGCGCCATTGTTCTACTCCCCTGTTGTCATGGGGGATTCCAGGTGCGGACCGGGGCGAGGGTGACCGGGCGTACGCGGCGCCGGACGGTCACCGGCGGGTGCGGAACACACCTGAGCCCGGCGGGTTGCGCCTCCCACCGGGTCACCGGCCACCAACACGGTCGCCGCCCCCACCCTATTTCCGTGGCACCCCATTGCGAAAGCCCTGCGGCTCGATCATCATTCGGCCACCTCCTCGGGCGCCGGCAGGGCGGCCCGCACGGTGAAGCCACCACCGGCACGCGGGCCGGCGGACAGCGTGCCTCCGAGGCGTTCGGTGCGCCTGCGTACCCCGAGCAGACCCCGCCCGGCGTCGGAGCTGCCGCCGCCGGACGGCAGGGGGCCGGCACCCTCGTCGCGGACCTCGATGGTGATGCCCGTGGCGTCGTAGCGCAGGCGGACCGCGACCGGCGCGCCCCGGGCGTGCCGGCAGGCGTTGGTCAACGATTCCTCGATGATCCGGTACGCCACCGCGTCGACCGGCCCCGGCAACGGCCGGGGCTGCCCGGCCAGGGTCCACCGCACCGGCTGGCCGGCGGCGAAGCCCTCCACGAGCGCGTCGAGGCGGGTCAGACTGCCCGTCGGATCGAACGGGTCGTCCAGCTCCTCCGGGCGCCGAAGCGCACCGCGCAGCCGATGCCCCTGCTCCAGCACCATCCCGCGCCACTGCGCGAACCGCCCCATGCAGGTCAAGGTACGGCAGTCCGCTGCGCGCCGGCCTCCCGCGTCACCAAACCCCCCGCCCTACCCACCCCCTCCCGCCCCGGCGGACCGGCGCGGCGCGGGTGGGACCGGCGCTTTGCGGCGTCGGCCCCACCCGTTCTAGCTGGTTAGGGCAGGGTCCACTTCTGGTTGGCCGCGCCGAGGCAGGTCCAGAGGTGTACGGCGGTGCCGTCCGCCGAGTTGTTGCCGGAGACGTCGAGGCACTTGCCCGACGACGGGTTGCGCAGGCTGCTGTCGGAGGACTGGGCCGCCCAGTTCTGCGCGCCGCTGCCGTTGCAGGTCCAGAGCTGGATCTTGGTGCCGTTGGCGGTGGCAGCACCGTTGACGTCCAGGCACTTGCCGAGCGCCCTGATGGTCGAGCCGGACACGGTCCAGGTCTGCGCCGTGCCGCCGTTGCAGGTGTAGAGCTGGATCTGGGTGCCGTCGGCGCTGCCGCCGCCGCGCACGTCCAGGCACTTGCCCGCCAGGCCCTTGATCGGGCCGACGCCGGGGGTGCCACTGCCGCCCTTGACCAGGGTGAAGTCGTCCAGGTCGAAGAGCCCCGTGCCGCTGCCGGTGAAGGTGAGGTAGAGGTTCTGGGTGCCGGACGGGACGTTGGCGAGCGTGGTGGTGACGTTGGCGTACGTCGACCAGCTGCCGGTGTTGGGCACCGCGACGGTGCCGAGCACCGGGCCGGTGGCGGAGCCGGTGCGCACCTGGATGCTGCCGCCCGCGCCACCGGAGACGACCCGGGCCGTGAACGAGGTGACCCCGGTCAGGTTGACCCCGTTGTACGCGGCCCAGTCGCCCGGCTCGATGTAGCCGAGGGTCTGCCCACCGTTGGCGCCCTCCTTGGCGAACGCGGAGACGCCGTTGGCCGAGGTGAACGACTCGGCCTGGATCGTGCCGGTGGGCGTCGGGGTGGTGCCCAGTTCCTTGATCCGGATGTTGCGGAACGCGACGTCGTCACCGTTGCCGTGGTTCTGGATGCCGATGTGGCCGGCGAGCGAACGGACCGGGTCGGTGTTGGTGAAGTCGTTGATCTTCACTCCGTTGAGGAAGACCTGGAGCCGCTCGCCCTCGACCAGCAGCTCGTAGGCGTTCCACTCCCCCGGCGCGTTCAGCGCCGCGTCCCGGGCCGCGGTGTCGGCGGCCTTGTACGTGTAGACCGCGCCGGTGGTGCGGTCGACCGCGTCGGTGGCGTCGATCTGGACCTCGTAGCCGTTGTTGATCGCCGACTGCGGGTCACTCGACGGCGGGAAGCCGATGAAGATGCCGGAGTTGTCGTCCCCGGCCAGCTTCCAGTCCAGCTTGAGCGAGTAGTTGGTGAACTGCTTGGCGTTGTACCAGAACAACCCCATGCCGCCCACCGAGGTCAGGGTGGCGTCGGAGTTGGTGAAGTTGCCCGGGCCGGCCTGTGACCAGCCGGTCGTCGAGCCGTTGTAGAGCGGGGTGTACCCGGTCTCCGGACGGCAGTCGGCCTTGCTCCGACCGGAGGCGTACCGGATGCCACCGAGCAGGTGGGTCCGGAACGCCGGCTCGGCGTACGACGCCTGGGTGTGCCCGGCCCCGGTGTAGAAGGACCGGCCGCCGTTGTAGCTCTTGCACCAGCTCAACGGGTGGTCGGCGCCCATGCCGCCGCCGGAGTACGACGACTCGTCGAGCGTGGCGAGCACGTGGGCGGTGGAGCGGGCGTTGGTCCGGTAGTTGTACCACTCGTCGGTGCGGGTCCAGGTCTGCGGCAGGTGACCGGTCGCGGCGTGCGCCCGGTCCTCCACCTTGACGTTGGCCTGCTGGATCGCCGGGTGCGAGGCGAACCACGCGCCCACCAGGTTGCCGTAGAACGGCCAGTCGTACTCGGTGTCGGAGGCCGCGTGTACGCCGACGTAACCGCGACCGGAGGCGATGTACGACTCGAAGGCGGTCTGCTGGCTGGCGTCGAGCACGTCGCCTGTGGTGTTGAGGAAGACGACCGCCTCGTACTGGGCGAGGTTGGCGGTGGTGAACGCGGTCGCGTCCTCGGTGGCGGTGACGGTGAAGTTGTTCGCCGCGCCCAGGTCGCGGATGGTCTGGATGCCGACCGGGATCGCGTCGTGCCGGAAACCGGCGGTCTTGGAGAAGACCAGCACGTCGTACGGGGCGTCGGCGGCGCTGGCCGGGCTTGCCGGGGTGGTGCAGGCGATGACGGCGAGTGCCGCCAGGGCCGCACCGAGGACGGGTCGCAGGCGTCTGCGCATATCGCTCTCCTAACTGTGGTTAGGAAGGGCCCCCTGCCCAACCGTAGGGGGTGACAGGGGGCCCCACCACTCAGCTCAGGGCAGGATCCACTTTTGGTTGGCCGCGCCGAGGCAGGTCCAGAGGTGGACCGCCGTGTTGTCGGCGGAGGTGTTGCCGGAAACGTCGAGGCACTTGCTCGACGCCGCGTTGCGTAGCGTGCCGTCGGCCTGCGCGGCCCAGTTCTGCGCGCCGGTGCCGTTGCAGGTGTAGAGCTGGATCTTGGTGCCGTCGGCGGTACCGGCGCCGGCGACGTCCAGGCACTTACCCAACGACTTGATCGTGGAGTTCGGCGTGACCGCCCAGGTCTGGGCCGCACTGCCGTTGCAGGTGTAGATCTGGATCTGCGTGCCGTCGGCGGTGGCGGCGTTGCGGACGTCCAGGCACTTGCCACCCAGACCCTTGATCGGGCCGCTCCCGCTGGTGGCGGCGCCGGTGACGAACGTGAACGCGTCCAGGTCGTAGAGCGCACCGGTGCCCGACCCGGCGAAGGTCAGGTACAGCGTGGTCGTACCCGTCGGGGGGTTGGTGATCGTCCCGGTCACGGTGGCGAACGTTTCCCAGCCGCCGGTCACCGGGACCGTGGCCGAGCCGAGCACCGTGCCGGTGGCCGAGCCGGCCCGGACCTGGAGGGTGCCACCGGCACCCGCCGAGGAGACCCGGGCGGTGAACGAGGTCACGTTGCCCAGCCGGTACGGCTGGAACGCGATCCAGTCACCGTTGTTGATGTCGCCGACGGTCTTGCCGCCCTCGGCCGTGGCCTTGCTGAACACGTTGATCCCGGACGAGGTGCCGTAGAACTCGGCCTGCCGGTGCCGCGGCGGCAGCGTGTGCTGGGTGTGGGTGGTCAGCCCGCCGGCGTCGGTGTACTCGGCGTCGAAGATCGCGAAGATGTTCGCCGCGTCGTCGTGCTCACCGTCGACCGGGATGGTGATCGAGCCGGAGCACCCGGTCTTCGAGGTGATCTGGTGCCCGTGCTGGTCGTGGCCGAGCACGTAGGTCATCTTGACCTTCGTGCAGTCGATCGTGCCGTCCTCCGGGTCGGTGACCGTGATGCTGTACGGCACCGTGTCGCCGAAGCTGAACAGCTGGCCGTTGCCGGGGTTGTTGATGGTGACCGTGGGCGCGGTGTTGCCGACGCTGATCCGCACGCTGCTGCTGCCGGTGGCGCCCTGCGGGTCCCGCACCGTCAGCGTGGCGGTGTAGGTGCCGTTGGTGGTGTACGTCTTCGTCGGGTTGGCGGCGGTCGAGGTGGTCCCGTCGCCGAAGGCCCACGAGTACGTCAGCGCGCCGCCCTCGGGGTCGGACGAGCCCGCTGAGGAGAAGGTCACCGCGAGCGGTGCCGCACCGGAGGTCCGGTTGGCGCCGGCCACGGCCGTCGGTGCCCGGTTGCCGCTGCCGACGTAGTCGAAGCGGTAGAGCGCCGAGTTGGCGTCGCCGTTGAAGTAGCCGGTGCCGTAGTCGAGCACGTAGTACGCGCCGTCCGGGCCGAACGCGGAGTCCATCACCTGCTTGCCGACCCAGGGGAACGTGTCGATGGTGCCCCGGGAGCCGTCGGAGTTGACGTGGATCGGCTTGATCCAGCCCCGGCCGAACTCGGTGGCGAAGAACTGCCCGTCGAAGGACTGCGGGAACTTGGTGGTGGAGGTCGACGAGGCGTTGTAGCGGTAGACCGGGCCACCCATCGGCGACTCGGAGCCGCCGCCGAACTCGGTCGGGGTGCCGGCGTCGCCGGCGTACCGGATCCAGGCCGGCTGGGCCGGCGGCAGGGTGGTCAGGCCGGTGTTGCGGAACGAGTTGTTGGTGGGCCCGCTGGCGCAGTTGTACTTCGCACCGCCGGTGTTGGCGGCGAAGTCCCACTCGTTGTACGTCTCGGTGGAGGTGTTGGTGCCGGTGCAGTACGGCCAGCCGAAGTTGCCCGGTGCGGCGACCCGGTTGAACTCCACCTGACCGGACGGCCCGCGGGTGGAGCTGGTGGTGCCGGCGTCCGGCCCGTAGTCACCGACGTAGACGACCCCGGTGGCCTTGTCCACGCTGATCCGGAACGGGTTGCGGAACCCCATCGCGTAGATCTCCGGCCGGGTCCTGGCCGTGCCGGGCGCGAACAGGTTGCCCGACGGGATGGAGTACGAGCCGTTGGCGTTCACCTTGATCCGCAGGATCTTGCCGCGCAGGTCGTTGGTGTTGCCGGCGCTGCGTTGCGCGTCGTACGCCGGGTTGCGGTTGGTCCGCTCGTCCAGCGGCGAGTAGCCGGCGGACTCGAACGGGTTGGTGTCGTCACCGGTGGACAGGTACAGGTTGCCGGCGGCGTCGAAGTCGATGTCCCCGCCGACGTGGCAGCACAGGCCCCGGTCGGCCGGCACGTCGAGCACGTCGACCTTGCTCGACTGGTTGATCGTGAAGTCGGCGTTGAGGGTGAACCGGGAGAGGCGGTTCACACCCTGCCAGGCGGAGAAGTCGGTGCCGGTGGCCGGCGCGTCACCGCCGGGGGTGGACAGCGGCGGCGCGTAGTAGAGGAAGATCTGCCGGTTGCTGGCGAAGTTGGGGTCGACCCCGACGCCCTGCAAGCCCTCCTCGTCGTGGTTGTAGACCGACAGGGTGCCGATCACGGAGGTGGTGCCGCTCGCGTCGGTGCGGCGCAGGGTGCCGTTGCGGGCGGTGTGCAGGACGGAGCGGTCCGGCAGCACGGCCAGCGACATCGGTTCGCCCATGTCGGTCACGCCGCGGGCGAGTTCGACCTGCTGGAAGTCGGTGGCGACGATCGTGTGCGCCTGTGCGGGAGCCGAACCGGCGGCCAGCGCGACAGTGCCGGCGGTGACCGCCAGCAGCAGCGCCGAACCAGCGGAGGACCATCGTCGAGAGCGTTGGTGTGGTGCGTCCTTCATGGACATGTGTGCTGCCCCTTCCTGACGAGTGACTGCCAGGCGGGCGCGCGCCGTCGCGCCGGATGCCGTAGCGGTGATGGTGGGGGTCGATGGGTTACCGCGCCGCCGGTTCACCTCGACGAAACATTGTCGTGTTGGTCACGACACTAAGTTGCGGGTGTCGATGTGTCCATACCTTCCGGCGGTACAGCGCCAACTTTCGTCGATCTGATCGAAAGTTGGCGATCACGCCCGGCGGTCGATCGCCTGTCCGGCCAGGGCAACAAGCGCCGCACGCGCCTCGTCAGCCACCATCGCGTTCTGGAGAGCACCGAGCGCGGTCTCGGTCCGGACGCGGATCATCTGCTCGATCCGCTCCAGGGCACCTGTCGTCTCGATGATCCCGCGCAGCTCCGCCGCGCCTTCGGCGTCCAGCGCCGGATTGCCGAACAACTCCCGCAGCCGGACGGTCTGCGACCGGTCGGCGGCACTGCGCGCCAGCGCCATCATCACCGTGGGCTTGCCCTCACGCAGGTCGTCCAGGACCGACTTGCCGGTGATCGCAGGGTCGCCGAAGACGCCCAGCACGTCGTCGCGGAGTTGGAAGGCGTCACCCAACGGGTCACCGAACTCGCCGAGCGCGGCGATCAGGTCCGGCTCCGCGCCGGCCAGAGCCGCCCCGATCTGCAGCGGCCGGGTCACCGTGTAGCGGGCGGCCTTCATCCGGATCACGGTGAGCGCGCTGGCCACCGAGCCGTCACCCACACCCGAGACCAGGTCCAGGTATTCTCCCGCGATCACCTCGGTGCGCATCAGCGCGAAGACGCCGTACCCCCGGTGCACCTGTTCGGTGCTCAGCCCACACTCGTGGAACATCTGGTCCGACCAGGCGGCGCAGAGATCCCCGCAGAGCAGGGCGGTGTTGCGCCCGTACGCCTCCGGGTCGCCGCGCCACGCCGAGCGGGCGTGCAGGTCGGCGAAGAGCCGGTGCACCGACGGCTCACCCCGACGGCGGTCGCTGCCATCCAGGATGTCGTCGTGGATCAGCGCGAACGCGTGGAACAGCTCCAGCGCCGCCGCGGCCACCACGATCGGGGTGCCGTCGGGCGCCCCCGCGCCGCGCCAGCCCCAGTAGCAGAACAGCGGGCGGAGCCGCTTGCCGCCGGCCAGCACGAACCGTTGCAACGCGGTGAACACGCCGCGGGGCGCGCCGTCGGGCCAGTCCGGGCCCTGCCGTTCGAGGAACCCGGCCAACTCGGCGTCGAAGCGCGCCCGCAGCCCGCTGGCGTCGGCGGGCGCGACGGTCAGGGTCACGACCCCTCCCCCGGCCCGCCGTCACGCAGCCCGGCCAGCTCCAGCAACAGCGCCTTGACCTCGGTGGCCGCGATCTTGTCCCGGGCGGCCGTCGGGTCGGAGCAGAGCAGCACCGGGGCGTCCGCCGGGTCGCTGGGCAGCCGCCCGTGCGAGCCCTTCACCGCCCGCGCGCCGGCGTCCAGGCCGACGGCACTCATCAGGTACCGCATGCCGAGCTTCTTGCGGGCCAGGGCCACCCCGGCGCGGGCCTTCGCGGCACCGGGATTGGCCGGGTCGAAGAACAGCTCAGCCGGGTCGTACCCCGGCTTGCGGTGGATCTCCACCAGCCGGGCGAAGTCCGGTGCCCGGTCGTCGTCGAGCCAGTAGTAGTACGTGAACCAGGCGTCCGGCTCGGCCACCAACACCAGCTCACCGGCGCGCGGATGGTCCAGACCGTGTACGGCCTTGCCCTCGGCGTCGAGCACCTCGGCCACCCCGGGCAGGCTGGCACAGAGCTTCGCCACCGCCGGCACGTCGGCCGGGTCCTTGACGTAGACGTGCGCGATCTGGTGGTCGGCGACCGCGAACGCCTTCGACGTCCACGGGTCGAGGTATTCCATGCCGGCCTGGGTGTGCACCCGCAGCAGCCCCTCGGCGCGCAGCAGCCGGTTGACGTCCACCGGCCGGGACACGTCGGTGATGCCGTACTCGGACAGCACCACCACTGTGGCGTCCCGGGCGCGGGCGGCGTCCAGCAGCGGCCCGAGCACCGTGTCCAGCTCGGCTGCCGCGGCGGCGGCCTGGGCCGACGACGGGCCGAAGCGTTGCAGGTCGTAGTCGAGGTGGGGGACGTAGACCAGGGTGAGGTCGGGTGACACGTCGGCCAGGATCTGCTCGGCCGCCTGGCAGATCCACCGCGACGACGGCAACCCGGCCGTCGGCCCCCAGTAGGTGAACAGCGGGAACGTGCCCAGCCGCCCGGTGAGCGCGTCGTGCAGCTCCGGTGGGTCGGTGTAGCAGTCCGGTTCCTTGCGCCCGTCGGCGTAGTAGACCGGGCGGGGCGTCACCGTCCAGTTGACGTCCGCGCCCATGGCGTACCACCAGCAGACGTTGGCAACGGTGTAGCCCGGCTCGGCCCGACGGGCGGCCTGCCAGAGCTTGTCCCCGCCGACCAGCGCGTTGTGCTGCCGCCACAGCAACACCTCGCCCAGCTCCCGGAAATACCACCCGTTGCCGACGATCCCGTGCCCGCTGGGCGGCTCGCCGGTGAGGAAGGTGGACTGCACCGAGCAGGTCACCGCGGGCAGCACGGTGCCCAACTCGGCCCGGAAGCCGCCGTCGGCGACACCCCGCAGCCGGGGCATGTGCGCCAGTAGTCGGGGCGTCAACCCCACCACGTCGAGGACCACAAGTCGTCGGCTCATCGCGTCACCCCCATGCTCACGGTTCGGTCTGTGGTCAGGCCGAGGCCGACCAGTTCGTCTCGGGCGAAGGCCAGCTCCGCGGCGATGCCGGCGGCCAGCTCCGCGTCGGTGCCGGGCCGTCGTGCGGCCGGCAGCACCCCCCAGGTGTACGTCTCGACGTCGAGGTGGTCGCAGCCCGCGGTCGGCGCGTCGAAGAGCGCTCTCAGGGCCGCGCGGAGCACCGGCAGGGTCGAGCCGAGCGGCTCCTCGGGTGGGGCGTGCAGCGGCACGTGGTAGTGCACCCGCCATGGGCCGGGCAGCTCCCGGTCCAGTGCCTCGTCCAGGTCGTCGGCCGCGTACGCCGGGTCGGCCGGGTCGGCCAGACCGGCGCACCCGGCGCCCCGGGTCTGGTGCAGGAAGCGCGGTTCCACCCAGCGGCGCAGCGCGTCGGCACCGCCGGCCGGGTCGGCCGCCTCGACGGCGGCGGAGACCTGCACCTTCACCACCGGCAGCCCGGCCGCGCGCAGACGCTCCAGCGCGTCGGCCGGCTCCTCCCAGGCGCACGCCAGGTGGGCCAGGTCGACGCAGACGCCCAACCGTTCGGTGTCCATTCCGGACAGCAGCTCGGCCGCCTGACCGGTGCTCTCCACCACGCAGCCGGGCTCCGGCTCGAAGGCGACCCGCACCTCGCGGCCGGTGTCCCGCTGGACCTCGGCCAGACCGGCGGCCAACTGGTCCAACCGGCCTCGGGCCGCGTCGGCCCGAGCGGTGTCCCACGGCTTGCGCCAGGCCAGCGGCAGGGTGGAGATCGAGCCCCGGGCGGCGTCGTCGGGCAGCAGGTCGGCGAGCACCCGGGCCAGATCCAGGGTGTACGTCAGACGCTGCTCGGTGGTCCAGTCCGGGTGGTACACGTCCTGCTTGACCACCGGGGCCTGGAAGGCCGAGTACGGGAAACCGTTGAGGGTGACCACCTCCAGCCCGCGCGCGTCCAGCTCGGTGCGCAGCCGGCGACGCAGCGCCGGGTCGGCGGCCAGCTCGGCGGCGACCGGGGCGGCCAGCCACAGGCCGAGCCCGAGCAGGTCACCGCCGAGCGTCTCGCGGACCGGCACGGCGTAGGTGTCCAGTTGACCGAGGATGCCGGCGAGGTCCTCGGCGGGGTGCACGTTCGTGCAGTAACTGAGGTGGACGGTGTCGCCGCCGGCGTGTCGCAGCCGCATCAGCTGCCGCCGCGCAGGATCGAGTTGCCGGTCTGCGGGTCCACCTTGGCGGTGACGTCCAGGTCGCTGAGGTCGAGCCGCCCGGACTGCCCGTAGAACTCCACCGGGTTGCGCCACAGCACCCTGTCGACGTCGTCGTCACTGAAGCCGGCCAGCAGCATCGCCTCGCCGGTGGCCCGGGTCAGCAGCGGGTCGGAGCGCCCCCAGTCGGCCGCCGAGTTGACCAGCATCCGTTCGGTGCCGTACTCCCGCAGCAACTCCACCATCCGCGACGGGGTCATCTTGGTGTCCGGGTAGATGGAGAAGCCCAACCAGCAGCCGCTGTCCCGGACCAGCTTGACGGTCACCTCGTTGAGGTGGTCGACCACCACGCGACCCGCGTCGATGCCGGATTCGGCGACCACGGCGAGGGTGCGTTCGCAGCCGCGCGCCTTGTCCCGGTGCGGGGTGTGCACGAGCGCCGGCAGGTCGTACGCCACGGCGAGGGCGAGCTGCGCGGCGAACGCCTCGTCCTCCTCCGGCGTCATCGAGTCGTACCCGATCTCGCCGACCGCCACCACCGCGTCCTTGTCCAGGTAACGGGGCAGCAGGTCGAGCACCGGGCGGCAGCGCGGGTCGTTGGCCTCCTTGGGGTTCAGGGCCACGGTGGCGAAGTGCCGCACCCCGAACTGCCCGGCCCGAAACGGCTCCCAGCCGATCAGCGAGTCGAAGTAGTCGGTGAACGAGGCGGCGCTGGTGCGCGGCTGACCCAGCCAGAACGACGGCTCCACCACGGCGCGTACGCCGGCGGCGGCCATCCGTTCGTAGTCGTCGGTGGTGCGCGAGGTCATATGGATGTGCGGGTCGAAGATACGCATGTCACGCCTCCCGGGGCAGTGCGGCGGTGAGCCGGTCGAGCAGGTCGGTGGCGTCGGCGGGCAACTCCCGGCCGGCGGCGTTCCGCTCCGCGGCCAGCGCGGCCAACATCGCGGCCAACTCCCCGTCGGACCGGGTGTCCAGGTCGGCCACGGCGGCCAGGGGGACGCCGCTGAACACGCACTTGAGCACCGCCTGCCGCCAGGCGGCCGGGTCGAGGTGCCGGGCGTAGGGGCCGAGGGCCGCGGCGACCAGCCGGGTGTCGTTGGTGCGGATCGCGTCGTGCAGCAGCGGCACCCCGGCGGCGCCGATCGGCAGCAGGGGCAGGGCCCGCAGCACGGCTCGCCGCTCGGCCGCGTCCCCGTGCTGGTAGAGGCTTTCGGCGTACGTCGCGTGGTCGCCGGGCAGGCTGGTGAGCAGCAGCACCCGGGCCGCGTCGTCGGCGGTCCAGCCGGGGGCGTCGGGCAGCGCGGCCCGACCGCAACGTCGGCCGGCGGCGGGGAAGAGCCGGGTGATCGCGGTGGGCTCGGCCGTGACCCGGCGCAGCGCCGTGTCCAGCCAGTCGGGATCGGGTACGCCTCCCAGCGCGGCCCGCAGTGAATCCGGTGTCATCCCGTCTCCTCCCTCGTGCTGCTCCAGGTGCCCCCACCACCACCCTTTGCTCTGCACCTATATATGCGCCGGGGCCTCGTCGGCGGGTTTCGCCTCAGCAGGTGTCGCTGCGACGGGTGCCGCCGCAGCAGGTGCCGCTGGGGCGGATGTCGCCTCGGCGGGTGCAGAGCAAAGGGGTTTGGCAGGGTGGTAATCGGTGGACGTCGCGGCGGCGGCGCGCAGGAAATCGATCGACCGGGCAGCCACGTCCGGTGCGGCGTGCGAGTCGCGGGGCAACTCGACGGCGACCAGGCCCCGGTAGCCGGCCTCGGCCAGGGCGGCCAGCACCGGCGGGAAGTCGATCTCGCCGACGCCGAACTCCAGGTGCTCGTGCACGCCCCGGCGCATGTCGTCGATCTGCACGTTGACCAGGTGGTCGGCCACCTCGGCGACGCACTGCGGCACCGGCCACGGCTCCAGGCACCGACAGTGGCCGATGTCGAGGGTGATGCCGAAGCGGGCCGGGTCACCGAGGGCCGTGCGCAGCCGACGCCAGTCGGCGATGTCCTGCACCAGCATCCCCGGCTCCGGCTCGAAACCGAGGGTGACCTCGGCGGCGTCCGCCGCGTCGACCACTGTGGCGCAGCCGGCCACCAGCCGGTCCCAGGCGCACTGCGGTGACACCGTCTCGGGCCGGACACCGGCCCAGAACGAGACCGCCTCCGCGCCCAGGTCGGCGCCGATCCGGACGGCCCGGCGCAGGAACTCGATCCGCCGGGTCGGGTCGTCGTGCAGCAACGTCGGGGCGTGCTTGTGCCACGGGTCGAGCAGGTAGCGGGCCCCGGTCTCGATCACCACCGCCAGACCCAGCTCCTCCAACCGTCGGCCGAGGACGGCGACCCGGCGCGCGAGCCCCGGCGCGAACGGGTCCAGGTGGTCGTGGTCCAGGGTGAGCGCCACCCCGTCGTAGCCGAGGTCGGCGAGGACGGCCAGCGCGTCGTCGAGGCGGTGGTTGGCGAAACCGTTCGTGCCGTACCCGAGGCGCAGCGTCGTGGCGTCGGCCGTCGGCGGTGCGGATCGGGGCTGGGGAGCTGTCATGTCGGCGAGACTTTCCGGGCCAGGCGTCGACCCAGCGGCGCGGCGGCCGCGACGGCCAACCCCAGCAGGCCGGCGCCACCGCGCGCGGTCAGCGCCCCCTGGAGGGCGGGCAGGCCGGTGATCCCGGCGCCGACGGCGGCACGAACCCGCCCGGCCGACGGATCCCGGATCACCTCGGCCTGAGCCGCGCCGTAGCGGGCGGCGTACCACCCGGCCAGCACGGCGGGCAGCACGGCCGCGACCCCGACCGAGCGGGTACGACTCGCGCGCCCGCCGATCTCGTTGTCGGCACCGCCCTGGTCGGCGGCACTGGCGGCTGCGCGTCGGGCGTGCGGGAGGGCGGCGCTGGCGGCGACCAGCGCGGTGCCCGCGAGGGTGCGCATCGGCAGCGCCGCGTCGGCGCCACTGACCTCTCGGCGGGACAGCGCGGTGACCGTCCAGGTGTGCGCGGCGACGGTGACCGCCGCCGGCAACGCCCTGGTCACCCGGCCGCCGGACGCGCCGAGCAGCACATCCAGGCCACGACAGGCGGCCATCACGGCCGGACCGGCGGCGGTGTTCTTCGCCAGCAGGTCGTACCCCCAAATGGTGGCGGCCAGCGGCACGGCGAGCGCGGCGGCGCGGCGACCGCCCACGGCGGCGGCCAGGCCCACGCCGGCGGCCGTGAGGCCCGCCGCGAGGCCGACCGCGGCGGCCGGGGTGATCCGACCGCTGGGGATCGGCCGCTCGGGCCGCTCCACCGCGTCCAGGTCACGGTCGGCCCAGTCGTTGGCGGCCATGCCGGCCCAGTAGAGCAGCACCGAGGCGCCGGCCAGGGCGGGGGTACGTGGACCCAACGCGCCGGCCGCCGCCGCGCCGGCGACCACGTCACCGGGGACCGAGAGCGCGGCCGGCGCCCGGACCAGCTCGGCGAGGTCAGCCAGCGTGGTCATCGGCACCGCCCCCGCCGGTGTGCAGCAGCCGCGTGAAGTTGGTCAGCCGCGCCCACTGCTCACCCAGCGAGTGGCTGGGCGAGCCGAGCGGGTCCTTGAAGAAGAAGCCCAGCTCGGTCAGCGGCCCCACGTGCCCGGCGGCGTGCGCGGCGGCGGTGAGTCGGGCCAGGTCGAGCACCAGCGGCGCGGCCAACGCGGAGTCGCAGCCGTGCCAGGTGAACTCCATCCGCATGCTCGTACCGAGGAAGCCCGCGAACGTGATCAGATCCCAGGCCGTCTTGAAGTCGCCCAGCTCCTCGACGTACTCGATGCGGGTGCCGCCCTGCGGGACGTAACCCAGCGTCTCGCCGAGCACCCGCTGCTTGCTCTGCACCTTCGCGGCGTTCGCGGCCGGGTCGGCAAGGGTGGCGCCGTCGCCACCGCCGAGCAGGTTGAACCCGGACCAGGAGCGCACGTCCAGGTTGCGCATCGCGAACATCGGCGCGAGCACGGACTTGACCAGGGTCTCCCCGGTCTTGCCGTCGTGCCCGGCGTACGGCAGGCCGGCCTCGTCGGCGAGCGCGGCCAACGCGGGCAGCCGCAGCCCGGTGGACGGGGTGAAGTCGACGAACGAGCAGCCGGCCAGCAGCGCCGCGTACGCGTAGAGGGAGCTGGGTGGCAGCACCTCGTCCGGGCCGGTGAGCGCGGCGCGCAACGCGTCGGGGTCGGTGTGCCCGGGGTGCGGTGCTGCGGTGGCCTCGGTGGCGGAGACGTTGACGACCACCACCCGGTCCAGCCCGTGCCGCTCGCGGAAGCTGGTGAGGTCGCGGACCACGGCGTCGGCGCGATCGGCCTGGGTGGCCCCGACCGGTGCGGGGCGTAGCTCCTGCTCGACCGCGCCCAGCTCGTCCGGGAGGGCGGCAACCAGCCGCCAGGGGATGACGCCCGCGTCGGCCAGTGCCTCGGCCCGCTTGGTCAGCGGGGTGGTGGCCAGGTCGTGCCCACCGAAGACGAGGTCCGCGAAGGCCGGCAGGGCGGGGCCGCGCAGCTCAGGCAGCTCGGTGACGCAGCCGGTGGGCCCGGCCAGCCCGGCTCGCAACGCGAGCCCTCCGACGATGCTGGTGGTCGCGACGGAACCACGCGCTCCTATCAGCCAGACACCTGTTCGCATGGTGCTCCTTCCCCGTTCTCGAGGAATCGTCGGTACCGCTAAATATAGGAATATCAGAATAAGTTTCGGAAAGATATGGCCTTGTTTGGATGGCCCCGCCCGCCCGCCCCGCACCGGGACAGCACCGGTTTTCCGACGTCGGCGTCGGCGGCGACGACGCCGGACCGGTCCCCGGTACGGGTGCGGGCGGGCGGGGCTGGTAGGCAGGGTCGGGTCGGCGTCTCGACCCTGCCTCCCCCGCATCCGGTCTCCACCGGTGGTGGCGGTCCTCCGGTGCGGCCGGGGAATCCCGGTCCGGTCGCACCGGACGACCGTCCTGCTCGTGCGCCACCGGGCCGTACGGCCCGGCTGCACGCTCTCCGCCGCCGACCTCGTCCCGACCGCGGGGCGCAATCCGCGGTCGGTCCCTCGCCGGTCGGCGTCGGAAAGCCGGTCGGGCGATGACGGTGCGAACACCGCCATCGCGGATGGTCAGAGGTCAGGCGGCGGCTGTGACAAGCGCCGGTTCCACCTCGGCCCAGGAGGAGCCGAGCTCCGCCGAGCGGGCCACCGCGTCCAGCACCAGCTGGACCTGCAACGCGTCGGCGAAGGAGGGAGTCGGGTCGACGCCGGTGGCGACCGCCTCGATGAAGTCACGCATCTCGTGCGTGAACGAGTGCTCGTAGCCGATGATGTGGCCCGGCGGCCACCACGCCGACATGTACGGGTGCTCGCCCTCGGTCACCAGGATGCGGCTGAAACCCTGTTCCACGCTGGGCCGGGTGGCGTCGTAGAACTCCAGCTCGTTGAGCCGCTCCAGGTCGAAGACCACACTGCCCAGCGAGCCGTTGATCTCGACACGCAGCGCGTTCTTGCGACCGGTGGCGAACCGGCTCGCCTCGTACGTGGCCAGGGCGCCGCCGTCGAGCCGGGCCACGAAGACCGCGGCGTCGTCGACGGTGACTGGCCCGGTGGGCACCGAGCCGCCGTCCACAGTCGCCGCCAGACCGCTGGACTCGGCCGGCAACGGCCGCTCCTTGACGAAGGTCTCGGTGACCGCACTGACCCCGCTGATCCGCTGGCCGGTGACGAACTGGGTCAGATCGATGATGTGCGCACCGATGTCACCGAGCGCGCCGGAGCCCGCCCTGTCCTTCTGCAACCGCCAGACCAGCGGGAACTGCGGGTCCACGATCCAGTCCTGTAGGTACGTGGCACGGACGTGTCGAATCACCCCGAGTCGTCCGTCGGCGACCATCTGGCGCATCATCGTGACCGCGGGGACCCGGCGGTAGTTGAACCCGCACATCGACCGCACTCCGGCGGCCCGGGCGACGTCCGCCGCAGCGGTCATCGCCCGCGCCTCCGCCACCGTGTTGGCCAACGGCTTCTCGCACAGAACGTGCTTGCCGGCGGCCAGTGCGGCCAGAGCGATCTCGGCGTGACTGTCACCCGGGGTGCAGATATCGACGACGTCGATATCATCCCGGTTGATCAATTCACGCCAGTCCGTGGTGGACGCGTCCCAGCCGAGCCGATCGGCGGCATCTGCCACCTTCGTTGTGTCTCGACCGCAGATCAGCGCCATCCGGGCCCGCGCCGGCAGGTCGAAAACGCGGTTCACGGTGCGCCACGCCTGTGAGTGCGCGGCGCCCATGAACGCGTAGCCGACCATGCCGACCCGCAGTTCTTTGTCTGTCGTGGACAAGGTGGCCTCCCCTGGTATGTCAGAACCCGAGCTTGTCGTAGCTGCTCGCGTTCTCCTTGGTGATGGTCTCCGAGGCCAGGGTCACTTCCTTCGGAACCTGCAGCTCCGTCAGGTCGCCCAGGCCCCGACCCTGCGCGACGAGCCGCGCGAGCGAGATAGCCGACGAGGCCATCGACGGGTTGTAGGTGACAGTCGCCTTGAGCACCGTGTTGTCGGCCTTGATCGCGTCGATCGCGAGCTTGGAGCCGGCGCCGCCGACCATGAAGAACTCCGACCGGTTGGCCTGCTTGATGGCCGCGAGCACACCGATGCCCTGGTCGTCGTCGTGGTTCCAGATCGCGTCGATCTTCGGCAGCGCCTGGAGCAGCTGGGATGCCTCGCGCTGGCCGCTGTCCGAGGTGAACTCCGCCGAACGGCGGTTCTTCACGGTGAAGCCGTAGGTCGCCAGGGCGGCCTTGAAGCCATTGCTGCGCTCGACGGTCAGCGGGATCTCCAGACCGGCGATCTCACCGATGACCGGGTTGGCGACACCCTTGTCCTTGAGCATCTTGCCGATGAAGTGCCCGGCCGAGACGCCCATGCCGTAGTTGTCACCCTTGATCACCAGCCGGGAGGCCAGCGCGTCGGGGAACGCCCGGTCGAGGTTCACGATCGGGATGCCCGCCTGCATCGCCTGGAGGGCAACGGCGTTGACCTCCTTGCCGTCGTGCGGCAGCACGACGATGATGTCCGGCTTCTGGGCGATCAGCGTGCCGAGCGTGGAGCGCTGGGCCTCCGAGTTCGACCCGCCGTCGACCTCCTTGAACTCCACGTCCGAGTAGGCCGCGGCCTGCGCCTTGGCGTTGGCGTGGATGGCGCCCATCCAGCCGTGGTCGGCGGCCGGGGCGGAGAAGCCGATGACGACCTTCTTGCCCGGGGCGTTGTTGCCTTCGGCGTTGCCGGCGGCCTTGGTCTGGGTGCTGGCCGCCGGGGTCTCGTTGCTGGTGCAGGCGGTGAGCAGGGTGGCGGCGCCAACTGCGGCTCCACCGAAGAGCAACCGGCGGCGCGACAGGTCGCGACTGTGCTGGGTCATGAACGACCTCCTGGGGGCGGAATTTCAGTTGATAAGGGTGTGCGGGGCCCGGCCGCCGTCGAATTTCTCGACGTGGCCCGGGACATCGGTGCGGTGCGTCAGGTTGCGGTGGTGACCCTGTTCCGCGCGAGGAGCCGAGTGACGGACTTGAACTGGAACTGCTGGATCAGGACGGCGGCGACGATGATGCCGCCCTTGACCATGTTCTGCGCCTCGATGGAGAGGCCGTTGATGGCGAAGAGGTTCGTGATCGTGGCGAAGATGATGACGCCGAGCAGCGAGCCGACGATCGTGCCCCGACCACCGCTGAGCAGCGTCCCACCGATGATCGCCGCGGCGATCGCGTCCAACTCGTACAGGTTGGCCATCGCCGCCTGCGCCGAGGTGGCCTGCGAGGTGAGCATGATGGCCGCGATGCCGCAGCACAGACCGGAGAGCGCGTAGAGCAGCATGGTGTGCCGCCGGACGTTGATGCCGGCCAGCCGGGCCGCCTCCGGGTTGCCGCCCACGGCGATGGTCCGCCGGCCGAAGGTCGTCCGGTTGAGCAGGATCCACCCGGCCACCACCACCGCGCCCAGGATGTAGACGAGGATCGGAATCCCGAGAACCTTGCGCGCCGCGATGTCGTTGATGAAGGTGCTGCTCGACACCTGGGTCTGCTTGTTGGAGATCGACGACGCCAGCCCGCGAGCCGCCACCAGCATCGCGAGCGTCGCGATGAAGGGAACCAACCGCCCGTACGAGATGAGCACGCCGTTGACCAGGCCGACGCAGATGCCGACCACCAGCGCGGCGAAGATCATGCCGCCGGCGCCGTAGCTCTGGGTGGCCACCGTGGTGCACCAGACACCGGCCAGCGCGACGATCGCACCGACCGACAGGTCGATGCCCCCGCCGATGATCACGAAGGTCATCCCGACCGTGACCACGCCGACGACCGACGCGAGTTGCAGGATGGCCAGCACGTTGTTCCAGACCCACGTCGGGTCGCCGTACAGGTCGGGCTTGGTGATCGCGCCGACGATGATGAGCGCGGCCAGGACCCCGATCAGACCCAGGTTGCGCTTCGCGCCGTCGCCGCCGTCGCCCCGCCACCAGGAGAGCCGGCCCCCGGATGCTGCCTTGTCGCTGGCCACCGCCGTCTCCGCCGGGTCCACCGGCGGCGACTGGGCCGGAAGCTGCGGGCGCTCCGGTGTCGCGGTGGGAGTGGGAGTCGCGTCGCTCATGCCGGTGCGCCTTCCATCAAGGACCCCGCCATCACGAGGTCGAGCACAGTGTTTTCGTCAAGTTCGCCGGCCGCTGCTTCACGCACGACCCGCCCTTCCCGCATCACCAGCACCCGGTCGGCCAGGCCCAGCACCTCGGGCACCTCGCTGGAAACCAGCAGCACCCCGACGCCCTGCGCGGCCAAACCCCGGATGACCTGGTAGAGCTCAGCCCGGGCGCCCACGTCCACGCCCCGGGTGGGCTCGTCGAGCAGCAACAGCTTGGTGCCGCCGAGCAGCCACCGCCCGACCACCACCTTCTGCTGGTTGCCGCCGGACAGCGTGCGTACCGGCCGGTCGACGTCCCGGGGCCGCAGCTCCAGGCTCTCGGCGATCCGGTCCGCCTCGGCGCGCTCCTTCGCGGCGTTGGTGAAGCCGAGCCGCGCGTACCGGCCGAAGGTGGCCAGCGTGACGTTGCGGTAGATCGGCTCGCCGAGCAGCAGCGCCTGGCTCTTGCGTTCCTCCGGGGCCATCCCCATGCCGGCCCGCACGGCGGCGCCGACGCCGGGACGCAGCACCTTGCCGTTCATCCGGACCGACCCGGCCTCCGCGAGGCGGGCGCCGTAGATGGTCTCCAGCAGCTCCGAGCGGCCGGAGCCGACCAGGCCCGCGATGCCGACGATCTCCCCGGCGCGCACGTTCAGCGAGACGTCGGCGAACTCACCCGTGCGGGTCAGCCCCTCCACCTGGAGCAGGTCGGCGCCGGCGGGGTCCTCGGCCGGGCGGTCCGGGAAGACGTACTCGATGGTGCGGCCGGTCATCCGGCTGACCAGGTCGCGGGTCGGGGTGTCGCGCGCCGGCAGGTTCGCCGCGGTGGTCCGACCGTCCTTGAGTACGGTGACCCGGTCGCCGATCTCGCGGATCTCCTCCATGCGGTGGGAGATGTAGATGACGGCGATGCCCTGCGCGGTCAGCTCCCGGATGATCCGGAACAGGTTGCCGACCTCGTCGTGGGCCAGCACCGCGCTCGGCTCGTCCATGATGATCAGTCGGGCCTCGTGCGACAGCGCGCGGGCCATGCTGACGATCTGCTTGCCGGCGGCCGGCAGCGACCGGACCATCCGTCCGGGCGGGATCTCACCGTGGCCCAGCCGGCTGAGGATCTGCCGGGTGTGCCGAGCCATCCGGCCGCGCCGGACGAACCCGAAGCTGCGGTACTCGTGACCGAGGAAGGCGTTCTCCGCCACCGACAGGTCCTCGACGAGGTCGAGTTCCTGGTAGATGGTGGCGATGCCGGCCTTCATCGCGGCCTGCGGGTTGGTGAACGTGGCCGGCTCGCCGCGCCACTCCACCTGACCGGAATCCGGTTGGTGCACCCCGGAGAGCACCTTGATCAGGGTGGACTTGCCGGCGCCGTTCTGCCCGAGCAGGCAGTGCACCTCGCCGGCACGCACCTCAAGCTGCACGCCGTCCAGTGCGCGTACACCGGGGAAGGTCTTGACCACATCGGTGAGGCGCAGGACCACCTCGCCCGCGACGGTGTCGGCGGGAGCCTCGACCAGCGGTGCCTCGGCGGCGGCCTCGGCCGACGCGGTGGCGGGGTCATCCTCGGACAGAGCCACAGTCTCCTCCTCGCTCACGACAGGATTTCGGTCTGGTTCATGCGGCTTCCCCGAAGGCGACATCGCCGGCGAGCACTGCCGCGCCGGTGACACCGGCACGTCCACCCAGCTCGGACAGCACGACCGGCAGGTTGCCGGTGGCCAGCGGCAGCGACCGGCGGTAGACCACACTGCGAATCTCGGCGAGCAGGATGTGCCCGAGTTGGGCCAGCCCGCCGCCGATCACGATCATCGACGGGTTGGTGAAGCTGACCAGGCCGGCGAGCACCCCGCCGACCCGTCGTCCGCCGTCCCGGATCAGTTGGATGCACGTCACGTCGCCCTCGACGGCGCCCTCGGCGACGTCCAGCGCGGTGACCACCCCGCGCAGCGCCAGCCGCTCGGCCAGCGCCGGCGACGTCCCACTGCGGGCGGCGGCCAAGGCGTCCTTGGCCAGCGCGGCGCCGCTGAACAGCGCCTCCAGGCAGCCGACGTTGCCGCAGGAGCACATCGGACCGTGCGAGTCGACCTGGATGTGGCCGATGTCGCCGGCGCAACCGTCGGTGCCCCGGTAGACCTCGCCGGTGAGGTAGATGCCGCACCCGATACCGGTGCCGATCTTGATGAAGAGGAAGTCGTCCACCGAGTGGGCGACCCCACCGTGCCGCTCGCCGATCGCCATGATGTTGACGTCGTTGTCGACCACCGCCGGGCAGCCGTGCTCCCGGCTGAGCAACTCGCGCACCGGGAACCGGTCCCAGCCCGGCATGATCGGCGGCGACACCGGAACACCGTCGCGGAAGCTGACCGGACCGGGGACGCCGATGCCCACCGCGTCCAACCGCTCGTACGCACCGTCGACCCGGGCCTTGTGCAGCAGCTCGTTGACCCGTTGCAGGGTCACCTTCGGTCCATTGCGGATGTCGGCCGGCTCGGCGTACTGGGCGACCGGTTCGAGGCGGCCGTTGACCACCTCGATGTCCATCGAGCTGGCGCCGAGGTCGACGGCGGCGAAGCGCAGCTTCGGGTTCAGCTCGACGAGTGTCGAGCGCCGCCCACCCCGGGAGGCGGCGAGCCCCGCCTCGGCGACATAACCCAGCGCCACCAGGCGATCCAGCTCGGCCAGCATGCGCGGGCGCGGCATCTGGAGTCGGTCGCCCAACTCGGCGCGGGAGACGGCCCCCTCGTCGCGGAGCAACCGCAACAGTCGTACGTGCAGGGGGTCGGCGGTCCGCACCGGGGGGTCACCTCTTCATTGGCATCGTTCACATCGACGCAACGTCGAAGTGTTGTGTCCGACACAGTAGGAGCGCGTTGTGCCGCGTGTCCAGAGCTTCAACCGTTCCGAGATGAACTTTTGTCCGAAAGAACAAAAGCTACTAGTCGATCAAGAAAAGGATCACGGGCCGCCCGCGTCCGCTCGCCCGCAGTTCCATCGACACACACGAAATCGCCCCGCCAGTCGATCTTCACCGGCGGGGCGGCGGTGGGCTGCGGGGACGGTCGGTGCGGGGCACGCCGGTCGGTGCGGGGCCGCCGGTCGGTCCCGGCGCGGGGCGCGGGCGCTGCGGGAGGCCGTCAGCGGCGGTTGGCGGCGTTGCGCTTCTTGCGGAGCTTGCGGTCGTCGCGCAGCTCGACGTACGGCTCGTCGTCGACGCCATGGCCGGCCGCGATGGCGCGGCCCCGCTCCAGCTCGGCGTCGAACTCGGCGCCCAGCAGGATCGCGATGTTGCTCAGCCACAGCCAGACCAAGAAGATGATCACCCCGGCCAGCGCCCCGTACGTCTTGTCGTACGAGCCGAAGTTGCTCACGTAGAGGGCGAACACGCCGGAGATCACCAGCCAGATCACCACGGCCAGCACACCACCCGGGCTGACCCAGCGGAAGCCGCCGTGCCGGGCGTTCGGTGAGGCCCAGTAGAGGATCGCGAACATCAGGCTGACCAGGATCAGCAGCACCGGCCACTTGGCGACGTCCCACACCGTGACCGCCGCCGAGCCGAGGCCGACCACGTCCCCCACCGTCTCGGCGAGGCGGCCGGTGAAGACCACGATCACCGCACTGGCCAGCAGCAGCACCCCGACCACCGCGGTCACGCCGAGCCGGATGGGCAGCGTCTTCCAGATCGGCCGACCCTCCGGTACGTCGTAGATGCTGTTCGAGGCGCGCATGAACGCCCCGATGTAGCCGGACGCCGACCAGAACGCGGCCACCACACCGGCGATCGCCGCGATGCTGGCCAGGCTGCCGTTCTTGTCCGCCGCGGTGATCGCGTCGACGATGATCTGGCGGATGCTGCCCTCCGGCACCGCCTGGTTGACGGTGTCCTTGACCCCCTCGGTGGCGCCCGCGCCCAGCAGACCGAGGATCGAGATCAGCACCAGCAGGCCGGGGAAGATGGACAGCACCCCGTAGTAGGTGAGCGCCGCCGCCCAGTCGGTCAGGCTGTCGTCCTGGAATTCGCTGACCGTGCGCCGCAGTGCCGCCTTCCAGCCGCTGCCGGGTAGGTCGGTGGGGCTGTCCGGCCCCGCGTCGGGCCCGACCGGCGCGCTGGCGTCGGCAGGCGTCCGGCGGGCGGCAGACTCGTCCGAGGCCATCGCCCCTCCTCACACGTCGGTGGTGGTGTCACCTCCGACATGCCCCGTGGACCCGCGCCGATAACCCGGACCGCGTACGGCGTTTCGGCCTCTGATCACCTCAGCTTTCGGGAAGTCGGGGTGTCAACATGGCCTCGATGCCCCGACTTCATGAAATCCGAGTCGATCTCGGAGCGGCGGTGGGTGATCCCCCGGAGGCATCGGCGACCCCTAACACCCCAGACAACACCCCAGACACCACCGCCCTAATAGCGCGCCGACCGGACCATGATCATCGCGGCTGGCTCGGGCCGCCAGCACCATCGGGTCCTTGCATTTCTTTCCGGGCAATGAGGTTGGCCGGGATTCCGCAACACTCGGCTGGCCAGCCCGATAACAAGAAGGTCACACTGGCAAGTTTTTTCGGCTGGTGACCGGGCAGGATCGAACCTGACCAAGCCCGCCAAAGCAGCACCAAGCCGGCGCGCAGAGACGGTTGATGTGACTGTCGGTGACCACAGGTTGGGGATGCGTATCTGTTGGCGCCCACCACTCACCGCGACCGCGAGCGGGACCACACAGCCTGCACGACCTGCCGAATCGTCGCTGTATGAGACTGTTGCCGACACGAAATCCATTCGGCAAATCGGCATTCTCAGGGATTCCCCTCACGAAAGAATAGTCACCCACAGCAATCACGGTCAACAATATTCCCATACAGCGCAGTCCCCCGTATTGTCCCCCAGCGTGTCATCAGCGCACCCCGTTCAGGACTCCGTCCCCTCGCCCCGAGGCGACGACGTGCCCGCATCGGTCGACGTCGACGAACGGCCACTGAGGCCACCCGCCGAGAAGGGTCCAGCGGCCGAACCCACCCCCGTGGCCATCGGCGGGCAGCCCGACCCCGAGTTGACCGCACAGTTCGAGGATGAGAAACCGGGCCGGGTGTTCACCGGGCCACTCGGCTTCTTCCTCGCCGGCGTCACCCTCGCCGTCGCTCTCCTCGCCATCTACCAGGTCTTCTTTCCGCTGGCGCAGGGCAGCAAGTTCTACCTGATCATCTTCCTCGCCGGCGTCCTGCCGATGGTCTTCCTGGCGTACCCGTCGGGAGTGCGCCTGCCCCGACGAGGCACACCGGCAGCGCCGACCGACCCGGCGAGCAGCCCGACGACCCGGATGCGCCCCACCCCGGTCGACTGGGTGCTCGCCGTGGCCGCGTTGCTGAGCTGCCTCTACCCGGTGCTACCGGTGTCCGTCGGTACGGGTGGCGGCGGATACGACGCCTTCCTCGATCGACAGGGGCTGCTCGACCCGGTCGACCTGGTGCTGGGCACCGTGCTGCTGGTCCTGCTGCTGGAGGCGTGCCGCCGGACCACCGGCTGGATCCTGCCGGCGGTCTGTCTGCTCTTCCTGGCCTTCGGCTACTACGGCGGGCTGCTACCGCAGTCCTGGCCAGTGGCCCATGCCGGCCTCGACTTCGGGCAGCTCATCGACGCCTTCTACAACTCCGACAGCGGCTTCTACGGCACCCCACTGGACGTGGCCGCCTCGTACATCGTGCTCTTCACCATCTATGGCGCGGTGCTGGACCTCTCCGGCGCTGGCCGATTCTTCGTGGAACTCTCCGCCGCCGCGTTCCGCCGCTCCCGAACCGCACCGGGACGCACCGCGGTGGCCGCCGGCTTCCTCCTCGGAACCGTCTCCGGGTCGGGCGCGGCCACCACGGTCAGCATCGGCTCGGTCACCTGGCCGATCCTGCGCCGAGCCGGCTATCCGCCGGAGCGGGCCGGCGGCATGCTCGCCGCCGCCGGCGTCGGCGCGATCCTGTCGCCGCCGACGCTGGGGGCCGCCGCGTTCATCATCGCCGAGTACCTCGGCGTCTCGTACCTCCAGGTGCTCGGCTGGGCCACCGTGCCGACCCTGCTCTACTACCTGGGCATCCTGCTCGCGGTGGAGATCGACGCCCGCCGCTCCGGGGTACGTCGGGTCACGATCGACGCCGGATCGGCCTGGTCGCTGCTGGCCCGCTTCGGCTACCACTTCCTCTCGCTGATCGTGATCGTCGTGATGCTCGCCCTCGGCGCCTCGGCGACCAGGGCCGTGGTGCTGGCCACCGCGTTGGCGGCCGTGCTCTCCTTCCTGGACCGGCGGCACCGACTCACCCCCGCACGCCTGGTCGAGGCGCTCACCAACGGAGTGCGCGGAGTGCTGGCGGTCAGCGCGGTCTGCGCCGCTGCCGGCATCATCACCGCCACCACCACCAAGACCGGCCTCGGCCCGCAGGCCGCGGCGCTCTTGCTCAGCGGCGCCCAGGCGGTCAGCTCCAACCCGTTCGTCGTGCTCCTGCTCACCGCCGTGCTCGCCGCGCTCGCGCTCACGCTGCTCGGCCTGGCCGTGCCGGTCACCGCCTCGTTCGTGATCGGCTGGGTGATCATCGGGCCCGCGCTGCTCAACCTGGGCGTCGACGCACCCGCCGCGGCGATGTTCGTCTTCTACTTCGCGGTGCTCTCCGAGGCCTCGCCGCCGACCGCGCTCGCCGCGGTGGCCGCCGCCGCCGTCACCGGCGGGCGACTGGTCCCGACCATGTGGCAGACCCTGCGGTACGCGCTACCCGCGTACCTCATCCCGATCGCCTTCGTGCTCACGCCTACCGGGCTCGGGCTGCTCGGCATCGGCGGGGTGGACCGCATCCTGCTGGCCGGCCTGACCACCGCGCTCGGAGTCGCGGTGCTCGCGGTGGCGGCCGGTGGATGGCTGCCCGGCATCGGCCCGGCCGGAAAACCCGAGCGGATCGTCGGCGCGCTCGCCGGGCTGGTTCTGCTGTGGCTCGAACCTGTCCCCGTCATGGTCGGCGCCGCCCTGGTCGCGCTCACCGTGGCGGGTGTTCTGCTCCGTCGCAGGACGGCCAACCGGACGGCCGCCGCCGACAGGGGCGTCAACCAGATAGACCATCAGGAGGAGAACAGGTGAGACGGATCAACGTGCGAATAGCCGCGAGTCTCGGGGCAGTCACCCTGATCGCGGCCGGCGTCGCCGGCTGCGGGGGCCGTCAGAAGAGTGCGGCCACCGACGACACCTCCAGCGCGGTCGGCTGCGAGGTCACCAAGGACACCCGGGTCGGCATCGCCACCGGCAACGCCACCGGGGTCTACTACGTCGTCGGCAACGCGCTCGCCGGGCAACTCGCCACGGCCAGCGGTGGCAAGCTCACCGGCACCGCCGCCGAGACCGGCGCCTCGGTGCAGAACATCGAGCAACTCGTCGCCGGACAGTACGACGTCGCCTTCTCGCTCTTCGACACCGCGGTCAACGCGACGCAGGGCAAGGGGACCTTCAAGGGGCCGCAGCCGGTGAAGGCGCTCGCGCGGATCTACGACAACTACACCCAGGTCGTCGTCCGGGCCGACTCGGGAATCACCTCGGTCGCCGAGATGAAGGGCAAGAAGATCTCCACCGGATCGCCCAAGTCGGGCACCGAGGTCATCGCGCAGCGGCTGCTCACCGCGGCCGGCCTCGACCCGGCAAAGGACATCCAGGCGCAGCGGCTCGACCTGACCAAGACCGTCGACGGCATGAAGGACGGCAGCGTCGACGGCTTCTTCTGGTCCGGCGGCACCCCGACCGGCGGCGTCACCGACCTCTTCACCACCGCGGCCGACAAGGTGAAGTTCATCGACATCAGCCCGCTGCTGCCGAAGATGGCCGAGCTGAACCCCGCGTACCAGGCCGGGACGATCACCAAGGACGTCTACAAGACTCCCGCCGACGTCCCGACCATCGTGGTGCCGAATGTGCTGCTGGTCCGCGACGACCTCGACGCCAACGTCGCCTGCGTCATCACGAAGACCGTGTTCGAGAAGAAGGACGCCCTCAGCCAGGCCAACCCGGCGGCCAAGGGCATCGACCTGGCGAACGCACGCAAGACCGACCCGGTGCCGCTGCACCGTGGGGCGGAGACGGCACTGACGAAGCTGAGCGCCGCAAGCTGATCCGATCATCCCGGCCCGGGCCCAGCGCCCGGGCCGGGCACCACCCCGACCCGGGAGACCCCGTGCCGCTCCCCGCCCACGTACGCCAGCACCGCTCCGGCGGTGTTCTCGAGAACCTTCGCTCGATCCGCACCCAGCTACTCGCGCCGATCCTGGTGACCATCATCAGTCTGACCGTGCTCGGTGCCGCGCAGACCAGCGCCGCGCTCGACGCCAGCGCGGACGCCGAGCGGGCCCGTGTCCTCTCCGCCACCGCCACCGTCACCGTCCAGTTGGTCCACGAACTGGAGCGGGAACTCGGCGAAACGGCGGCGCTGCGCCAACGTGGCGGCACCGCCGGACGGCCCCTCGTGGACGCCCAGCGGCGTCGCGTCGACGCCGCCGTCGAGCGGTTCCGCTCCGCCGATGAGCAGGCCCGGGAGTCGGTGCCCGAGCTGACGTCGGTGCTCGGCAGGGCCAGAGGTCAACTCGAACAGCTCTCCCCCAACCGCGCCCTGGCGCTGACCGGCACGGAGGCGGACCCGGCGTACGCCCGCACCGTCGAGTCCCTGCTGGCTGTCGCGGACGCGCTGCCGGCCCAGTTGCGGGACCCGGAGTTGGCGAACGCCGCCCGGGAGGTCGCCTCCGTCGCCACCCAGGAGCACCTGGCCTCCGTCGAACGTGACCTGCTGCGTGCCGTCTTCGTCCGGGGCCGGCTCAACCCCGGCGAGCTTGCCCGGCTCGGTTCGCTCAACGGTGCCCAGGAGCAGCGCGAGGCCGAGTTTCTCCGGATCGCGACCGACACGGCGGGCAGTTCCTGGGCCCGGCTGCTGACCGGCGGTGACGTGGAGACGGCCCGCACCATGCGGGACGCGGTGCTGGAGACCGACGGTGGCGCCCAGGCGATGAAGACCGACGGCGACGCCTGGTTCGTGGCGCAGAGTGGCACGCTGCGCCGGTACAACCTGCTCGGCCGTGAACTCTCCGAGGATCTCGACCGCGACGCCGCGGCGCTGGCCCGCGACACGCTGAGGACGGCGCTGCTCACCGGTGGGGTGACCGGTGTCGTGGCGCTCGGCTCGCTGATCACGGCCGTGGTGCTGGCGATACGGATCAGCCGGCGGTTGAGCCGCCTCCGGGCCGCGGCGTTGGCCATGGCGAACCACGAGCTACCGGAGCGGATCACCGCCATCGCCGCCGGTGCGCAGCGCCCGGACGAGAGCGCCGCCGGCGCGGCCACCGCCGCGATCGCGCGTGGCCACGACGAGGTCGCCCAGGTCGCCGCGGCCTTCGGCACGGTCAGCCAGGCCACGCTGCGCCTCGCCGGCGCGCAGGCCGAGTTGCGCCTGGACATGACGCGGATGGCCGAGGCGCTGGCCCGGCGGATCCGCACCCTGATCACCCGCCAGCTACGGCTGCTCGACGACTTCGAGCGCGAGGAGACCGACCCCCGGATCCTCGAACGCCTCTTCGCACTGGATCACCTCGCCGCCCGGCTGCGTCGCAACGGGGAGAACCTGCTGGTCCTCTCCGGCGGCGAACCGAGCCGGGGGCACGAGGCTCCGCTGCACCTGGAGGACGTGGTCCGGGCGGCGGCCTCGGAGATCGAGCACTATCCCCGGGTGGAGCTGAACCTGCCGGCGGCCGGGGTGCAGGGCGCGGCGGTCGGCAGCCTGGTGCACCTGCTCGCCGAGCTGCTGGAGAACGCCACCGTCTACTCACCGCCGCACACGCCAGTGCTTGTCGACGGCCGGCACACGGTGGACGGGCTGCTGCTGCGGGTCCACGACCACGGGATCGGCATCCGGCCGGGCCGGCTGGCCTCGATCAACGAGCGGCTCGCGAGCCCAGCCATGATCAGCAGTGCGGCGGCCGGCAGCATGGGATTGCACGTGGTGGCTCACCTGGCCGTCCGGTACGGGATCCGGGTGCAGCTCTACAGCACCGGCACCGGCACCATCGCCCAGGTGGAACTCCCCGACCTGCTGTTGACCCGGATCGAGACGGTCGCCCATCATCAGCCCGTGGCGGGTCGGCCGCTGGCCGGACGGCCGGCGGCCTGGTTCCGGCCGACCAGCGACGCCACCGCCGGGGCACGGCCACTCGTCGCCGCCCAGGGCGCGGCGGGCGGGCAGGCTCGCGGCGTCGCCGCGGTACCGCCGCCCACCGGGCCGCTTCCGGGCGCTGCGCCCCTGCCGCCGCCCACCGGGCCGCTTCCTGGCACTGCGCCCCTGCCGCCGCCGGCTGCCCCGCCAACCCCGCAGCTCACCGCCGGTGGGCTGCCTCGTCGGAGCCGCGGTGACTCACTGCCCACGCAGTTGCCCACGCACGTGCCCCCACCACCGTCCCCCGTCAGCGAGTCGGATCTGCTCGATCCCGAGGTGGTCCGGCGTCGCCTCTCCGCCCTCGCCGAGGGCGTTGCGAGCGCCGCCCGCTCCAACCCGTACACGACACCCAACGGGAGAATTCGATGAACCCACCGGTGACAACAGGCCTGGACTGGCTGCTCGCGAACTTCGTGGACCAGGTTCCGGACGTGTCGCACGCCCTCGCGGTCTCCGAGGACGGGCTTCGACTGGCCGCCTCCCCGCACCTCTCGATCGACCAGGTCGACCAGCTCGCCGCCGTGATCAGCGGACTGGCGAGTCTGACCGTCGGCGCGGCTCGGCTGATGTCCGCCGGCCGCGTACGCCAGCAGATCGTCGACATGGACGGCGGTGTGCTGCTGGTGATGGCGGTCGGCTCACGCGCGTTGCTCGGCGTGCTCGCGGCACCCGGTTGTGACCTCGGCCAGATCGGCTACGAAACCGCGACTTTGGTGCAGCGGGTGGCCGAGGCCCTGGAGCCGGCGGTTCGCCGGTGACCACACGGGTGCGGCGGCTGGGGGCGGCGCTGCTGCTGGCCGTGCTCGTCGCGGGTTGCGGCGGCGAATCGTCCACGTCGGACGCCTGGCACGGCGGGCGGATCTTCCTGGCCACCGGCAACACCACAGGCGTCTACTACCAACTCGGCGGCGGTTACGCGGACCTGATCAATCGACATCTGCCCGGCTACGAGGCACGGGCCGAACCGACCGGCGCCTCGGTGGAGAACATCAACCGCCTGACCAGCGGCGACATGGAGATCGCGTTCAGTCTCGCCGACACCGCGGCCGACGCCATCGCCGGAAAGGGCGCGTTCGACGGGAAGCCGCAGTCGGTCCGCGCGCTGGCCCGCATCTACAGCAACTACACCCACCTGATCGTGCGCGCCAACAGCAAGATCGAGACCGTCGCCGACCTGCGCGGCAAGCGGGTCTCCACCGGCTCGCCGAAGTCCGGCACCGACATCATCGCCGGCCGGCTGCTCACCGCGGCCAATCTCGATCCGGACCGCGACGTGCGACGGCTCACCCTGTCACTGCCCGAGACGGTGAAACAGATGCGGGCCGGCAGCCTGGACGCCATGTTCTTCTCCGGTGGTCTGCCCACCCCCGGCATCAAGGACCTGCTCACCAGCTCGCCCGGTGTGTTCCGGCTGCTACCGCTGGACACCCTCCTCCCGCCGCTGGAAAAGGGCTACGGCCCCGTCTACACCACCTCGACGCTGACCGCCAACGTCTACAACACGGCGACTGACGCGCCCACCATCACCGTGGCGAACGTGATCCTGGTCAGCGCCGACATGCCCGACGGCCTGGCGTACGACCTCACCCGGACGCTCTTCGAACACCAGGCAGAGCTGATCGCCGTCCATCCCGAGGCAGCGAACTTCACCCGGGCCAGTGCCGCGCTGAGCGAGCCGATCCCGCTGCATCCCGGCGCCAGCCGCTACTACCGGGGGAGTTGAGCGACCGAGCGTGCGCTCACAGGTCGCCGGGCGCCGTGGCGGCGCGGGCCACGCCGACCAGGCGGTCGGTCTCGGCGAGCAGGGCCTCGTCGTCCGCCGGGGTGCCGGGATCCAGACGGACCGTCCAGGTCAGACCGTCGGCCCCGGCCACACGGCGGGCCGCGACCCGCGCCGCGCCGCCGGGCACCGGCTGGTGCTCGGTGTACGCGACCGAGCGGGTCACCCGCGCCCGCACCTGGTGCGGCAGCTCACCCGGGTCGAGCAGCAGGTAGGTCTCGGCCGGGCCGTCGGCGACCACCGTGTAGCCGTCGCGCTCGACGACTGCCTCGGCGGGCGTGACTGTCAACTGCCGGCCGGACCAGACGGCCTTGAGGATGGTGTGCCAGCCGAGCCGGTGCCCCCGACCGGGCAACCACAGCCCGAGGTTGCTGGCGACCACCACCCCGTCGCCCTCGCCGTTGCCGGCAGCCGCCCAGGCCAGCACCCGCTCGTCGGGGGTCAGCGGCGGCCGGCTGGCCGGTGGCAGCTTCGGCTTGCGGCTGAACAGTCCCATCTAGAGGCCTCCCGCAGCCTGCTCGCGTAGTGCCCGCGCGTGCTGCTCCAGGGACAGCAGCTCACCGAACGCGGCGAAGTACTCGTCCTTGTTGTTGACCGGGTTGATCCGCTGGATGCGCGACTTGATGTCCCGGATGCGGGAGGTCACCGACCCGAACTGCACCCGGGCCATGGTGATCGACACGTAGCGCGGGTCTGCTTCCCCGTCGATGCGCAGCGGCTCCACCGCCAACTCGCCGACAAGTGCCGCCGCGGCCAGGTCGTCGCAGGCGTCCCGGACCGACTCGATCCAGACCGCGCCGCCGGTCGCCGACGCGGCACCACCGGCCGCCGCGATGGCCGCCCGCACCGCCACGTGCACCGGGTGGCGGTATTCGGTCGACTCGACCGCGTCGAACATGGGCCCGGCCAGGACTGGCTGCTGGAGGGCGAGTTTCAGCGCCTCCCGCTCGACCATCGACTGGGGGCTGTCCAGGGCCGGCTCGGGGCGAGCCGAGGTGGGCCGGGCGGCGGGGGCGGCGTCGCGGGTGCCCGACGGCGGGGTGTTGGCGGCGGCGAGCACCGCCCGCTGCACCGGCTCGATCTCCATCCCGAGGTCCATGGCGAGTTTGCGGACGTACTCCGGGCGCTTTTCCCGGTCCTTGAGGCGCGCGACAAGCGGCGCGGCGTGGCGCATCGCCTCGACCCGGCCGTCGACGGTGTCCAGGTCGAAGCGGCCGATCACGTGCCGCAGCGCGAAGTCGACGAGCGGCTCGCGGCGGGCGACCAGGTCCCGCACGGCCAGGTCGCCCTTGGCCAGCCGCAGATCGCACGGGTCCATGTTGTCCGGGCTGACCGCGATGAACGTGCGCCCGACGAAGCGCTGGTCGTCCTCGAAGGCCCGCAGCGCGGCCTTCTGGCCGGCCGCGTCACCGTCGAAGGTGAAGATGATCTCGCCGGCCACCTCGTCGCTGTCGAACAGCAGCCGGCGCAGCACGGAGATGTGGTCCGCCGCGAAGGCGGTGCCGCAGGTCGCCACCGCCGTGGTCACCCCGGCGAGGTGGCAGGCCATCACGTCGGTGTACCCCTCGACGATGACCGCCCGACCCTGCTTGGCGATCTCACGCTTGGCCTGGTCGATGCCGTAGAGCACGTGCGACTTCTTGTAGATCGGCGTCTCGGGGGTGTTCAGGTATTTCGGGCCGTCGTCGTCGTCGAAGAGCTTGCGCGCGCCGAAGCCGATCACGTCGCCGGCGAGGTCACGGATCGGCCAGAGCAGCCGGCGGCGGAACCTGTCGATCAGGGTGCCGGAGCGCGACTCCCGGGACAGCCCGGCGGTGACCAGCTCCTGGTGGGTGAAACCCTGCTGGCGCAGGTGCTTGGTGAGCAGGTCCCAACCCTCCGGAGCGAAGCCGCAGCCGTAGCGCTCGGCGGCGGCCCGGTCGAAACCCCGTTTGGCCAGGAACTCCCGTGCCGGCCGGGCCCCGGCCGTGCTGAGTTGCGCCCGGTAGAACTCGACGGCGGCGGCGTGCGCGGCGACCAGGCGCTGCCGTTGGCCCTGCTGCGGCCGGGGGCGTGGGGTGCCCCGGTCGTCCTCGATGTAGCGCAGTTGGATGCCGGCACGGCCGGCCAGCCGCTCGACCGACTCGACGAAGCTGAGGTGGTCGGCGTCCATCAGGAACTTGATCGCGTCGCCGCCGGCCCCGCAGCCGAAGCAATACCAGACATTGCGGGCCGGGGAGACGTTGAACGACGGGCTCTTCTCGTCGTGGAACGGGCACAGACCCTTGAGGTTGCCGCCACCGGCGGACTTGAGGGTGACCGTCTCGGAGATCACATCCCCGATCGAGGTGCGTTCCCGGACCAGTGCGATGTCCTCGTCCCGGATCCGCCCAGCCATGCGCCACCCCCTCGGCGTACATCCTGCCCTGCCGGGCCGACGACACGCCGGCCGGGGGATGCCGGTGTGGCGGCCACCGCTGCCGGCTGGGCGGTTCCGGCCCGCCGGCCGGGCCCGCACGGGGACCATGACCAGATGCGCAGGGTACGCACCGACGCTCCCCACCTGCCGAGCCGGCTGGCCGCCCGGATGGGGCTCCGTGGGCAGACCCCGCAGACCGACGAGGCCGGCCACCGGCACGCCACCTGGTTGGAGCTCTTCCTCGACCTCATCTTCGTGTACGCGCTGGCGGCGGTGGTGGCCCGGCTGGGCAACGAGCCGACCCCGTCGCCGACGGCGGTGCTGGCGGTGATCGGGCTCTTCGTGGTGATCCAGTGGGCCTGGATCGGGCAGGTCTACTACGACACCCGGTTCGACCCGGACGACGCGTTGCACCGGCTGCTGGTGCTCGTCGCACTTGTCGGCGCGGGCGCGATGACGCTCGGGGTCGACGAGGTCCCGGAGAGCGTGCTCCTGCCGGTCGGCTACCTGATCGTGCGGGGCGTGCTGCTCCTGCTGTACCTGCGGGCCCGCCCGACCAGCTCGATGGCCCGCCTGGTGACGACGATCTACCTGATCGGCTTCGGGTCGGGCTGGCTGATCTGGCTGGTGTCGCTGACCCTGCCCACCGAACTGCGCCCGGTCCTGTGGATCGTCGCCATGGTCATCGAACTGGCCACACCCTGGGTCGGGGCGCGGTGGCTCAACCGCTGGCCGGTGGACAACCGGCACCTGCCGGAACGCATCGGCCAGTTCACCATCATCGTGCTGGGCAGCGCGCTGGCCAGCCTGCTCTTCGCGGTGCCGGACCACCCCCCGCCGCACATGATCCTCACCGCCGCGATGGCCTTCCTCATCCCGGCGGCCGTCTGGTGGGTCTACACCACCTTCGTGACCACCCGCCTGCTCCAGAGTCGGCTGCGCGGTGGGCAGGCGTACAGCTTCCTGCACATTCCGCTCGGCGGCGCACTGCTGCTGCTCGGCTGGTCGCTCGGCCAGGTGGTCCGGCTTGTCGACGCCAACGCGGCCCGGCTGCCGCTGGAGCTGCGGCTGCTGCTGGGCGCGTCGATGGTGGTCTGGACGTTGTGTGGCCTGGCCCTGTACTGGCTGTGGACCCGACCGAGCATCGCCCGGTTGGCGATCGCCGCCTACGGGGTGCTCTCGGTCGGCCTGATCACCGCGCTCGTGCACCGACCGAGGGTGCTGCTGTCGCTGCTCGCCCTGGCGGTCGTCGGGTACGCCGTGCTGCTCAGCCGACGACTCGCCCGAGCCGGCGAGGCGAACCGCACGCCCGAGGGCTGACTCAGGCGGCGGTGGCCTCCTCGGCGGCCACCTGGTTGTTCCAGTCGGCCTTGGTGGAGCGCCAACCCTCGTCGTCCATGCCGCGCCGCCAGTAGCCGGAGATGGAGAGCCGGTCGAGGGGTACGCCCCGCTCGCCGCGCAGCAGCCGGCGCAGGTCCCGGACGAAGGCGGCCTCGCCGTGCACGAACGCGTGCACGTGCCCGGCCGGGAACTGCAACGCCCGTACCGCCTCGACAAGCGCCGCGCCCACCGGGCGGTCGCCCCGGTGCAGCCAGGTCAGCTCGACCGCGCCGGGGCTGAGCAGCTTCTGCTCGTCCGCCGGGTCGGCGATCTCCACGAAGACGTGGGCCGGCGCACCCAGCGGCAGCCGCTCGCACGCGGCGGCGATCGCCGGCAGGGCACTCTCGTCGCCGACCAGCAGGTGCCAGTCCGCGTCCGGGCTCGGCGCGTACGCCCCGCCGGGGCCGACGAAGTGCACCGGGTCACCCGGACGTAGCGCGGCGGCCCACGGGCCGGCCAACCCTTCGTCGCCGTGGTGCACCACGTCCACGGTCAGCTCCTCGGCCAGCGGGTCCCACCGCCGCACGGTGTACGCGCGCAGCCGGGGCCACTGCTCCCGGGGCAGGTCCCGGCGGATCGCGGCGAGGTCCAACGGCTGCGGGTACGCGACACCGGGCTGCGGGAACACCAGCTTGATGTAGTGGTCGGTGAACTCGCCCACCGGCAGGCCGGTCAGCTCGTCCCCACCGAGGACGAGCCGGATCAGGTGCGGGGTGGGCCGCTCGGTGCGCAGCACGTGGACCGAGGTGACGTTCCTGGGGCGCTCCGTCATGCCAGTTAGGCTAGCCTAAGCTGACTCGTGACGGTTCGGCGGTGTGCCGTTACCGGCCAGGCGGGTGTGCCAGGTCACCGCCGCCGGGTCGGTGAGCGAGGCGACCTGGTCGATCACCACCCGCAGCCGGGCGGCGTCATCCCCCGCCGCCCGCCACATCGGCGCGAAGATCGGATCGAGCCCGTCCGGCGCACGCCGGAGCAGCGCGGCCACCAACTCGGCGAGCATCGTCCGCTGCCGTTCGTAGCGGCCCCGGAAACCGGAACGCCGCATCACGTACCGCAGGGCGATGCCCTTGAGCAGCGCGCACTGGGCCCGGACCAGCCTCGGCACCACCAGATCCGCGTCGTAGCGGCGGTGCGGGCCGGGGCCGGAGCGCTCCTCCGTGGCGGCCACCGCCGCCGACACGAACCGGCCGGTCAGCCCACTGGTGGTGGCCTTCAACGCGACCTGGGCGCGGTGGCTGCCGTCGTAACCGACAAGCGGGGCCAACAGCGGATCGGCCAGCAGGTCCACCAGCACCCCGGCCAGGTCGTCCGCGGACTCCCCGGAGTACGCGGCGGCCACGTCGGCGCACAGCGCGGCCCGCTCGTCGGCGTCCACGAGCAGCGGACCCACCGTCACGTACCCGCCGTGGATGCCGTCCTCCACGTCGTGCACCGAGTACGCCACGTCGTCCGCCCAGTCCATCACCTGCGCCTCCAGGCAGCGCCGGTCGCCGGGAGCACCGGCCCGGATCCAGCCGAAGACCGCCGCGTCGTCGGCGTACACCCCGAACTTGCGCTGCCCCGGGCGGCGCGGCCAGGGGTACTTGCCGATCGCGTCCAGCGACGCGCGGGTCAGGTTCAGGCCGGCGGACGAGCCGTCCGGGGCGAGCACCTTCGCCTCCAACCGGGTCAGCACCCGCAACGTCTGCGCATTGCCCTCGAAGCCGCCACAGGGCGTGGCCAGCAGGTCCAGAGCGGACTCGCCGTTGTGCCCGAACGGCGGATGCCCGAGATCGTGAGCCAGCCCGGCGACGTCGACCACGTCCGGATCGCAGCCCAACCGGGCACCCATCTCCCGGGCGATCTGCGCCACCTCCAACGAGTGCGTCAGCCGCGTGCGCAGGAAGTCGTCAGTGCCGGCGGTGTGCACCTGGGTCTTGGTGGCCAGCCGACGAAACGCCGCCGAGTGCAACACGCGGGCGCGGTCCCGCTCGTACGGTGAGCGGCGATGCCCGGTGTCCTTGGGCGCCTCCCGCACCAACCGCGCGTCCGCCGCGCCCGGCTCACCGCTCACTGCTCACTGCTCACTGCTCACGCAGGACGCAGAACTCGTTGCCCTCCGGGTCGGCCAACACCGTCCAGTCGGAGTCACCCTGGCCGATGTCGACGTGCCGGGCGCCCATGTCGACAAGCCGTTCGACCTCGGCCTCCAGGTCGGCGGGGCGCAGGTCGAGGTGCAGCCGGTTCTTGTGGTCCTTGCCGTCGGTCACGGGCACGAAGACCAGGCCGGGCAGGCGGTCGGCGGACTGGCGGATCTCCACCTCACCCGGCTTCTCGGTGACGATCTGATAGCCGAGCGCCTCGGCCCACCAACGGGCCAGTCGCGCCGGGTCACGGGCATCGACGGTGAGGCTCTCCCAGACGCTTGTCATTCAGTCACCCTTCCCGTTCGACGGTGTACGCAATCGGCCGTTTGCGAGCGAGCCAAGGTTACGCCCGTCCCGGCTGCCCGACGCGACCCCGACGCGTCGACGAAGTGTCCACAACCACCGATCGGCCCGGAGTTGTGGACCGACTGCCGTGCGTTACGGGCTCACGAGCGGAGATGGCCACCGGTAGCGTTCCCAGCGCGGAACGTGACCAGCCAACCGACACGCAGATCCCGACCGGTGAGGGAGCAACTCGTGGACGCAGACACGGTGGTGGGTACGGAACTACGCGGGCTGCGCCGACGTCGACCCGAGGTCGCCGGGACGGTGCTGGCCGGCACCGACGGGCTGCTCATCTCCAGCGACCTGCCCAGCACCGACGCCACCCACCTCGCCGCGCTGGCCGCCGCCAGTTTCGGGCTCGGCCACCGGGTGGCCGACACCGTCCGGCGTGGCGAGTTCCGGGAGTCGGTGGTCCACACGACGGCCGGCTGCGTGGTGACCTACCCGGCCGGGCGCACCGCTCTGCTGACCCTGGTCACCGTGTCGGCACCGGACAACCTGGAGGAGCTGCACCGGGAGGCTCGGGCGGTGGCCCGACGGGCCGGTTCGGTGCTGGACACGCGCATCGGTGGTGGCGGCGCCAGCGCGGTTCCGAATGGGCACGCGCCGCTCGCCGTGCGTACCCCGATGGCGACCCTGCCCACGCAGTCGCGCCGCTCGGCCCGCCCGTCCTGGCGTCGCCCGCCGATCTGATCGGCGGTGCCGGCGGCGGCCGGGCCGCCGCCGGCCCACGTCAGCGGCTGTCCGACCCGCCGGTCTCCACGACGGCCCGACCGGCCTCCAGCCGGGCCACCGGCACCCGGAACGGCGAGCAGGACACGTAGTCCAGGCCGACCTCGTGGAAGAAGTGCACCGAGTCCGGGTCGCCGCCGTGCTCACCGCAGACCCCGAGCTTCAGCCCGGGTCGGGCGGCCCGGCCCTCCTCGGCGGCGATCCGCACCAGCCGGCCGACGCCGTCGCGGTCGATCGACTCGAACGGCGAGATGCCGAAGATGCCCAGCTCCAGGTAGCGCCAGAAGAACGCGCCCTCGACGTCGTCGCGGGAGAAGCCCCAACCCATCTGGGTCAGGTCGTTGGTGCCGAAGGAGAAGAACTCTGCCGCCTCGGCGATCTGCCCGGCGGTCAGCGCCGCCCGGGGCACCTCGATCATGGTGCCGATCAGCACCTCGACGCCGCTGTCACCGACCACCTCGGCGATGATCTTCTCGGCCTCGGCGCGGACCGTCTCCAACTCCTGCACGGCCCCGACCAGCGGCACCATGATCTCCGGCTTCGCCACGCCACCGCCGCGGGCGCAACTGACCGCCGCCTCGGCGATGGCCCGGACCTGCATCGCGAACAGGCCGGGAATGACCAGGCCGAGGCGCACGCCCCGCAACCCGAGCATCGGGTTCTCCTCGTGCATCCGCCGGACGGCGGCCAGCAGCGCCTCCTCCTTGGCGACGTCCTCGCCGCGCTCCTGGGCGACCGCCACGTTGACCGCGAGCTGCTCCAACGGCGGCAGGAACTCGTGCAGCGGCGGATCGATCAACCGGACGGTGACCGGCAGACCGTCCATCTCCCGGAAGATCTCCTCGAAGTCGGCCCGCTGCAACGGCAGCAGCGCCGCCAGCGCCGCTTCCCGCTCCCCCGGGGCCCGGGCCAGGATCAGCCGCTCGACCAGCTCCCGCCGGTCGCCGAGGAACATGTGCTCGGTGCGGCACAACCCGATGCCCTCGGCGCCGAAGCGCCGGGCCCGGGCCGCGTCCGCACCGGTGTCGGCGTTCGTGCGGACCGCCAGCCGCCGCTTGCCGTCGGCGTGCGTCATGATCCGGTGTACGGCCCGGACCAGCGGGTTGTCGATGTGCTCCGGGTCGAGGCTGCCCTCGAAGTACTGCACCACCTCCGACGGCATGACCGGCACCTCGCCGAGGTAGACCTTGCCGGTGGTGCCGTCGATGGAGACGACGTCGCCCTCGCCGACGGTCTGCCCGGCCACGGTGAACCGCTTCGCCGGCACGTTCACGTCGATGTCGTCGGCACCGGAGACGCAGGTCTTGCCCATGCCCCGGGCCACCACGGCGGCGTGGCTGGTCTTGCCGCCGCGCGAGGTGAGGATGCCCTTCGCGGCGATCATGCCGTTCAGGTCGTCCGGGTTGGTCTCCCGGCGGACCAGGATCACCGACCTCCCCTCGGCGGCCAGCTCGACGGCCCGTGCGGAGGTGAAGACCACGGTGCCGGACGCCGCGCCGGGCGAGGCGCCGATGCCCGTGGCGACCGGCTGGAACTCGTGGTCGAGCTGGAAGCGGGGGAACATCAGCTGGGCCAGTTGCGCGCCGTTGACCCGGTGCAGCGCCTCGTCCAGGTCGATCAGGCCCTCGTCGACGAGTTGACCGGCGATGACGAACGCGGCGGCGGCCGTGCGCTTGCCGACCCGGGTCTGCAACATCCACAGCTTGCCGCGCTCGATGGTGAACTCGATGTCGCACAGGTCCTTGTAGTGCTCCTCCAACCGGGCCATGATGCCCAGCAGCTCGTCGTAGGAAGCCCTGTCGAGCTGCCCCAACTCCTGCAACGGCACGGTGTTGCGGATGCCGGCGACCACGTCCTCGCCCTGGGCGTTGGCCAGGTAGTCGCCGTAGATGCCCTGCGCGCCACTGGCCGGGTCACGGGTGAACGCGACACCGGTGCCCGAATCCGGGCCGAGGTTGCCGAAGACCATGGTCACCACGTTGACCGCGGTGCCGAGGTCGGCCGGGATGCGCTCCTGGCGGCGGTAGAGCACCGCGCGCTCGGCGTTCCACGACTCGAAGACCGCCCGGATGGCGAGGTCGAGCTGTTCGCGCGGCTGCTGCGGGAACTCCCGACCGGTGTGTTTCGAGAAGATCTTCTTGTACGCGTCGACGAGCCCACGCAGGTCGTCCGCGTCCAGGTCCAGGTCGTCGTGCGTACCCTTGGCGCTCTTGATCTCGTCGAGCGCGTGCTCGAACTCCTCGCCCGGCACCTCGCAGACGGTCTTGCCGAACATCTGGATGAGTCGCCGGTAGGAGTCCCAGGCGAACCTGTCGTTCTGCCCCGCCTGTGCCGAGAGCCCGACCACGCTCTGGTCGTTGAGGCCGACGTTGAGGACGGTCTCCATCATGCCGGGCATGGAGAACTTGGCCCCGGAGCGGACCGAGACCAGCAGTGGGTCCCGCGGGTCGCCGAGACGTTTGCCCATCGCGCGCTCCAGCGACTCCAGGTGCGCCTCGATCTGACCGGCGAGCCCGTCCGGCTGCCGGCCCGTCGTGAGGTACGCCTGGCAGGCCTCGGTGGTGATGGTGAACCCGGGGGGAACGGGCAGGCCGAGATTGGTCATCTCGGCGAGGTTCGCCCCCTTGCCGCCGAGCAGGTCCTTCAGGTCCTTGTTGCCCTCGGAGAAGTCGTAGACGTACTTGTGGTCGACGGTCTCTTGCGCTGCCACCAAAGCCTCCACACACGCGCCGGGAAACTTAACGAAGGTTCAGGCCGAAGGTTAGGCGAGCGTCGGGTGGCCTGCGACCGTTCGGTGACAATTGGCACAGCCATCACGACTATCCCTGTTCGTACCGGTTTCTGGGAACGCTTCCATGCGCACCATCACGCATCCCGGCCGAGCGTCGTACGCTTGACGGCACGCCAGCCGGTGAACCTCACTTTTGCCATAACCGACGCGAATACACCCCTCGGAGTCGCCGCCGTGTCGACCATCCCCTCCCCCACCCCCGCCACCGGCCCGGTGCCGCCACCGGCGCGGGAGTCGGACGCGGTCACCCTGGCCCAGACCGCCGAGCGGGCCGCCCACGAACTGCTCGCCCAGCCGGCACCGCACCTCGCCCAGCCGGCACCGCACCGGCTGGCCGACGTCGTGCCCGCTCCCGCGCAGGTCCAGCCGGCCCCGGCCGACGACTGGGTGTTACCGGCCGAAGCGGTCATCGTGGCCAGCGCCGACCCCGCCGCACTGGCGGTCGCCATGCAACTCGCCGAGCTGCTCCGGCCCGCCACCGGCTACCCGCTGCCGGTCACCCACTCCGCGCCGCCCGCCGACGCCGCTGCCCGTTCGCTGCCGGCCGCCGACACTGCCGGGCCGGTGCCGGCCGGGGGGATCGCGCTGGTGCTGGACGAGGCCGCCGATCTCGGCGCAGAGGGCTACCGACTCGACGTCGCCCGCGACGGGGTCCGCCTCACCGCCGCCACCGCCACCGGCCTCTTCCACGGCGTGCAGACCCTGCGCCAACTGCTGCCACCGGCCATCGAAAGCCCGACCCCGGTCACCGAACGCTGGGCGCTGCCCGGCGGGACCATCACCGACACTCCCCGCTTCCCCTACCGAGGCGCGATGCTCGACGTCGCACGGCACTTCTTCACCGTCGAGGACATCCTGCGCGTCGTGGACCACCTCGCCCGGTACAAGCTCAACCACCTGCATCTGCACCTCACCGACGACCAGGGTTGGCGGATCGCCGTCGACTCCTGGCCGAGGTTGACCTCCGTCGGTGGGGCGACCGAGGTCGGCGGTGGCCCCGGCGGGCACTACACGAAGGCCGACTACCGGCGGATCGTCTCCTACGCCGCCGCCCGCCACATCACCGTCGTCCCGGAGATCGACCTTCCCGGGCACACCAACTCGGCGCTTGTCGCGTACCCGGAACTGGCACCGGACAAGGTCGCGCCCCCGCCGTACACCGGCACCGAGGTCGGTTTCAGCTACGTCGACCCGGCCGACGAGCGCACGTACGACTTCATCACCGACGTGGTGGGCGAGGTGGCCGCGCTCACCCCGGGGCCGTGGCTGCACATCGGCGGCGACGAGGCGTTCAAGGTCAAGGGCGAGGTCTACACCGGTTTCGTCGAGCGGGTGCAGCGCATCGTGGCCGGCGTCGGCAAGACCGTCGTCGGCTGGCACCAGCTCGCACCGGCCGGGCACGTCGACGGGCGGGTGCTGCAGTGGTGGGGCACGAACGCCGACGACCCCACCACGGCCGACGCAGTCCGGCGGGGCGCCCGCCTCATCGTGTCCCCCGGCAACCACGCCTACCTGGACATGAAGTACGCCCCGGACACCCCCATCGGGCACGACTGGGCTGGCCTGATCGACGTGCGCAAGGCGTACGACTGGGATCCGGGCACACACGTCGCAGACGTGCCCGCCACGGCTGTCCTCGGGGTGGAGGCCCCGCTCTGGACCGAGTCGGTCACCTCGCTGGCCGACATCGAGCTGCTGCTCCTGCCCCGACTCCCCGCCATCGCCGAGCTGGGATGGTCACCCCGGGTGACCCATGACTGGGCCGACTTCCGTGACCGACTGGCCGGTCAGGGCCCGCGCTGGGAGAGGGCCGGAATCACCTTCCACCGCGCACCCGAGGTGCCCTGGCCGAGCACCCCGACCATCCCCACCCAGCGCGACGCGACACCTACCGCAACCGCCACGCCCTGATCCCCGGCCCGGGGCGCGTGATCGCCGCAGACCGGCGTGATCGTCTCGGCTTTCATGGTGTCGGGGTATCCCCGGCATCCGGACACCGCGATTTCCGTGAACCCGAGTCGATCACACCGCCTCGCCCGGCCGTGTCGGTTCGCGAGGTGGGCACGGTGGGCGGGTTGTCGGGTTTGACCTACGGTGTCGGGTGGTCGGGGCCACTCCGGCGGCGGAATGGGGGGCCGGGCCGGGTCGTTATACCTGGCATGCCGCCGCAGCCCCCGGGCTGTGGTG